>JASLKI010000324.1 GCA_030747575.1 Verrucomicrobiota bacterium
AGCCGGGTTTGGGGAAAATTTGAGGGAACTCCTTCTGCGCCACCGCTTTCACGCGCCCGGCGCGGTCAAAGACAATTGCGCGCGAACTGGTCGTGCCTTGGTCGAGTGCGAGTATGTATTTCATGTCCAAAGCCATTTGTAAACGAGCGCGCCGAGGACGCCGCCGATGCACGGGCCGCCGACGGGAATCCACGCGTAGCACCAGTCTGATTTGCCCTTGCCCGCGATGGGCAGCAGTGCGTGGGCGATGCGCGGGCCGAGGTCGCGCGCGGGGTTGATGGCGTAGCCGGTGGGGCCGCCGAGCGAAAGGCCAATTGAAAAGACGAGCAGGCCGACAAGCAGCGGCTTTAGGCCAAGCGCCCATTCTTTCTGAATTATTTTCTCTTCGGTGGTCATGATCTCGGGCGAGAGGATGGCGAGCACGCCGAGCACGAGGGCGAAGGTGCCGATAATTTCGCAGAGCAAGTTGGCGAACGGCTTGCGAATGGCGGGCGCGGTGGAGAACACGCCGAGTTTGGCTGCGGGATCGTCGGTGGCTTCCCAATGGGGCAGGTAGGCGAGCCAAACAGTGGCTGCGCCGAGGATGGCGCCGAGCATTTGCGCCGCCACGTATTTGGGAACGTCGTGCCACGGCAATTCGCCGATGCTCGCCAGGCCAAGGGTTACTGCGGGATTGATGTGCGCGCCGCTCACATTCACCACCGCGTACACGGCGATGGTTACAGCTAGACCCCAGCCGGCGGTGATGACGATCCAGCCCGAGTTGTGTCCGCCGGTTTTTTTTAGGCTGACATTAGCGCACACGCCGCCGCCCAGCAGAATGAGCAGGAAGGTGCCGACCAGTTCCGCGGTGAAGACACTCACGTGGTGCAGTATAGCGCGCAAGCGGCCCGCGAACAGGAAAGAATGACTGCCGGGAGGTGCGCCTTAACGACATCGCCCGCGTCTCGCTGCAGACCAGCGCCCCGCTGCACTTCGATCGCTACCGTCGCAACCGTGCCACGGGCAGCTTCATCCTCATCGACGAGCAGACGAACAACACCGTCGCCGCCGGGATGATTGTGGGATAAAAAAAGGCGACGTATTTATTGCGTCGCCTTGGCTTTAAAACCTTTCGAGAGCTACCTGTTGAGAGCTTCGTAAACCTTGCCGACCATCGCTTCGTTGGGGGTGAGGGTTTTTTGGCCGGGTGACCACTTGGCCGGGCAAGCTTCGGCCGGATGGGCTAAGCAGTGCACGTTAGCTTCGACGATGCGAGACAACTCTTCCATGTTGCGGCCCACGTTGTAGTAGTTCACCTGACTGCTCACCAGTTTGCTTTCCGGGTTGATGATGAACGTTCCACGCAAGGCCAAGCCGGTGTTCTCGTCGTAGACGCCGAACAGGCTCGAGACTTCCCCGGTGGTGTCAGCACCCATGGTATACTTGACATCGGCCATCAATTTCTCCGATTGGCACCAGGCGAGATGGCTGAATTTCGTATCGGTGGATACCGAGACGATCTTGGCCCCCAATTCGGTGAGTTTAGCATCCTGCGCGGCCAAGTCAGCCAACTCGGTGGGGCAAACAAAGGTGAAATCCGCCGGGTAAAAAACAAGAACCGTCCACTTGCCATCATTTCTCAGTTCGGACAATTTGACTTCACCAAATGAGCCGCTGCTTGGCTCGTAGGTTTCCATCGTAAATTCCGGCGCGTCCTGACCCACGGCGAT
>JASLKI010000325.1 GCA_030747575.1 Verrucomicrobiota bacterium
CACCAAAAGCCTCGGGCCGTCGCCATTGATAAGGCGGTTTTTCTGCGTCTCAAGTGTGGCAACGATAACCGGCGCGTCGAGGTTTTCCGAAAGGTCACCCGTGGCGATACCAACATTCCAGCCGCGCGCGCGCCACTCGGCCAGCTTGTCGTTGGCCAAAGCGCGAGTCGGTACGGTATAAATCGCCTGGCCTGGATTGCGGCCCTCGTTGGACCAAAGCTCAAAAATGAACGTTTTACCTGCGCCGGTCGCCGCGTGGACGACAACATCCTTGCCAGCCCGCAGATGTTGAACCGCCTCCTGCTGCCACAAGTCTGGAACGACGAGCTGATCCAAGGCAGAAAAACGATCCAACTGCTCCCCGAACTCCTGCATGGGGAAAAAGTAGCGAAAAACAGCGAAAAGAACGAGTAGACAGCCGAAACAGAGAAAATAATTTGCAACAGCTATTGGTTATCATGCTCGTTACCTGGTTGATGCCGTAAATGTGCGTAATTGCACGGGTTTGCGTCCCTATCGGCACCTCCCCCAATCTCTTCAGGGGGGTTTTTGAGGAAATGAAAAAAGAAGAAACAGCCTGAAACTCGTCAGTTATTCAACGGCTGCGAACTACGCAAATAGGCCATTAAATCGCGGATTTGCGCGTCGTTGTAGCCAGCCAGCAATCCTCCCGGCATCAACGAAAGGCCCTGCGCTCTCAACTCGCGAATCGCCTTCCGCGCAACGGTCACGTCCTGTCCGTCCAGCCCGCGCAACACCACCGATCGGCTGTCCTGCTCGACGAGGAACCCGCTGGCCAGTCGGCCGTCTTTCGTGGTCAATAAAAAATTTTCGTACCCTTCACGAATCTCCGCGCTTGGGTTGATGATGTTCAGCAGCATCGTGTCCAGGTCATCCCGCTGGTACGCCGTCAAGTCCGGGCCGATTTGTCCGCCATGCTCGAACAGCCGATGGCACGCTGCGCAGCTTGCAGCATACAACTTCTTCCCCTCGTACGGACTCCCTGGCTCGGTCGTCAAGACCTTAGCCAAGCGCTGAATTTCCTGCTCCAGCTTGGCTACATCCGCTGCTGTATCAGCGAAATGCTTGGTCAACAATTGGCCAACGCGCTCGTCACGGTGCGATCGTAGCAGGCTGATCACTTCCGCTGAAACCAAGCCGGCTGCCAGCTTGCCGTCATCGACAGCCTGCAGCATTGCAGCAGCCGACGCAGGGCGACCGGCCAGGAGTGTCCCGGCGACTTTCCGCAAGCTGTCCGGCAATTCGCCGTACACAGCCAGCACTGCCGCAGGAACTCGCTCGTCGTTGTACGGCTTCAGCGAACCAAGCGCAGCCCGCTTCAAGTCACTGCCCGGCTCGCTTTTCACGATGCCGAGCAACACCGCGATCGCTTTCGCACTCGGCACTTCACCGAGAATTTCCGTGTACTGCAAACGCATGACCTTGTCCGCCTTAACGTCGGCGATGACCCGTAGCGCCTCATCGATCGCCTTCGCTTCGCCACGACGCAGACCCAACGCAAGCGAGCCGCCGCCATGACGCGCCATCGCCGCCAGCAGCCGCTCCGGCAACGCTGCCATCGATCGCCCCTTGTACGACTGCTCGAAGCCGGCCATCACGATTTTCGCCGACTCGGCGTTGGGAGCCCTCTCGAACAACCGCGCGGACGCGAGCAGATCCACGCGAGTGCCGGCCTTGGTGAAGCGACGTATGAGCCTGCTTAAAACATGCTCGCGCACGAGCGACGTTTGCCAAAGCGACTCGTCGTCAAACAGTTCCAGCACCGCGTCCGGATGTGCGGCGACCTTCGACTCCAGCGCCCACCAAACCATCAGCGGCTGATAAATATCGCCCGCATCCACATCGTGTCCGAGCAACTCACGGATAATCGGCAGCGCGTGACCGACCGGCAGCCGCTTGGCCGTGGCGGCGAGTTGCCCGCGCACCTCGACGTGTGGCTCGCGCTTGGCCAAGCCGGCTAACGCAACAGCCGTCCCCTCCGACACGATTTTTTCGTCGCCAAGCAGGCGAACCGTCCAAGAGCGCACATGCGGATTGGCGTGCTTAAGCGTCTCCCCGGCGAATTCCGGGTTGAACCCGCCGCACAGGTTGATCGCCCACAGCGCCTCGAGCGCCGCTTGGCCAAGCTCGTCTCGCAACATGGTTTTTAGCAGCGGGAGCGCGGCAGCATCCCCGCGATCGCCCAACAACCGCAGCGCCGTTTGCCGGTACCACTTGTCATCGTGACGCAGCAACCCGACCAGCTCAGCCGTCGTGCGCCTGGCCAAGTCGAACGGCTGCACCGGCTGGCTGCCCTTGGCTCGCAGCCGGTAAACGCGGCCGTTCTGCGGATCAATTCGGCCCTCGTGATTGCGGTAGTGGTTCACCTGATCGTCGTACCAGTCGCACACATAAATCCCGCCGTCCGGCCCGGCCTTGATGTCCACCGGACGGAACCAACTGTCACTGCTTTTGATCGGATGCCCCGTGTCGAGCGTCTTGAACGACGAGCCAATCACCGTGCGGTCGCTCATCACCACGCGGCCTTGCAACGGCTCAACGCCGAGGATTTTGCCGAGAAACTTTTCCGGCAAACCAACTCCCTCGTACACGATGAAGTTGTGCGTGAAACGCGGCACCTTATTGTGCGGCATCGAGTTGAAGTAACCAAACGCATACGGATTGCTGAGCGGCCCGTGCTTGGTGAAGCCCTTGCGCAGGTAACCGCCCTGCACGTAGTGGAAGCCCCGCGTATCACCGCCGTTGTGTCCGGAGAACACCCGGCCCTGCGCGTCGAACTCCACCCCA
>JASLKI010000326.1 GCA_030747575.1 Verrucomicrobiota bacterium
ATCCGACAAGCCGCAGCTGTCCTGGACGCCGTTGACGAAGCCGCTCCAGATTTGCCTACCGAATTGCAACAACCCCTCCCGCACCGGCACCGAGTGAATCGACAAAAACATGCCAAACACGATCGGGTTCCAGCCCCTCGCCTCGCCCGCCACCACGCATTTGCGGAAGCGCTGCATCATGCGCTGATCGTACATCGGTTTGAGCAGGCGCAACTGCTCGCGCCCAACCGACAGGCTCGCCCGGGCAAACGGTATCAGTGAAACGTTGGCTGACAACTCAGCGTCCAGTTCCAGCAGTTCCCGAAACTGTCCACGGTTGGCAAACCAATACGCCGACTGCACCGCCGGCAACTCGATCGGCCGCAGGATGTCCCGCTCGTACCGTTCAAGAAACAATCGCAGCCCGCACAGGTCGATCACCGTCTCGATGTCGAACGGCTGCGGGATTGTCTCGTTGTTGGATGGCGTGTCGCTCATCAGTCAAGTCACGCTACGACGAACCATTCCGGTGTCGCGAGAGAAAAAGTTTTTGCCACCGAACGCTTTGAGCTTGCCTTACGCGCAATCATCCGCTCGGCCAAGCAAACCCCCTCGCACCGTCACGGTCAATTGGATAGTCTCCCCTCTGTCATGCGGGCAGTCATCCAACGGGCGAGCGAGGCATCCGTCACCATCGGTGGGCAGGTGCGCGGCAGTATCGGCCTTGGCTTCGTCGTACTGCTTGGCATCGAGGACGTCGACACCGCCGCCGACATCGAGTGGCTCTGCGGCAAGATCGCCCGACTGCGCGTCTTCAACGACGACGACGGACTTATGAACAACTCCCTCGCCGATGTTGGCGGTGGCGTGCTGGTCATCAGCCAGTTCACCCTTCACGCGAGTACAAAAAAAGGCAACCGCCCCTCCTTCACCCGCGCTGCCAAGCCGGAGGTCGCCATCCCGTTGTACGAACAATTCATCGCCACGCTGGAAAGCAAACTTGGCCAAGCGGTGCAGGTCGGCGAGTTCGGTGCGGACATGAAAGTCGCCCTCATCAACGACGGCCCAGTCACCCTCACCATCGACACCAAAAACCGCGAGTGAGCGTTTCTTTCTAGCGTTAATTGGTGTCCATTCGTGCTTTTATTTTAGGTCCTCAAATTTCGCGGATGCGCGCAGATTTTTTCATCTGCGAAACTCTGCGTCATCTGCGGATAACTTCGCTTGCCCAAGCGCGGGCTTTTCTCTTTGAGTGACAGGCTGTAGTTTCCCGGCTGGTTCGATCACCATGAAAACTCTTACGACTTCGATTATGGCACTGGCGTTGGCTTCCGGTGCGTTCGCCCAAGGCAAGGAACAGCCGCTTTGGCCAAACGGCACGCCCGGTGCCAAGGGCGACTCACCCCGGGACATCCCGACGCTGACGCCGTTCCTTGCCCCGTCCGGCAATAACTACGACTCGGCGATTGTCATCTGCCCCGGCGGCGGTTACGGCGGACTGGCCGCGCACGAGGGCGCGACTTACGCGCAGTTCCTGCAACAGCACGGCGTCAGCGGGTTCGTGCTCAAGTACCGGCTTGGCTCGGCCGGTTACCGGCACCCGGTCATGCTGGGCGACGCGGCGCGCGCGCTGCGAACCGTCCGCGCCAATGCGAAGCGCTGGAATATCGACCCGGACAAGATCGGCATTATGGGTTCATCCGCCGGCGGACATCTGGCCTCGACGCTCTTGACGCATTACGACGGCGACGACCCGCAGGCGGCGGACCCGATCGACCGCGTCAGTTCGCGGCCAAGCTTGGGCGTCCTCTGTTATCCGGTGATCTCGATGGGCGAGTTCACGCACCACGGCTCCAAGCGCAATCTGCTCGGCGACAAACCGGCGGCGGAATTGGTCAAGCTGCTCTCGAACGAACTGCAGGTCACGGCCGACACGCCGCCGACGTTCCTGTGGCACACGGCCGAGGACAAGGGGGTTCCGGTGGAGAACAGCCTGCAATTTGCGGCCGCACTGCGCAAAGCCGGCGTGCCGTTCGCGCTGCATGTTTATCAAAAGGGCCGCCACGGGCTTGGCCTCGCTGATAAGCCGCCGTTCAAAAACACCCATCCGTGGGCCGGCGACCTGGTTTTCTGGCTGAAAGCGCAGGGATTCATCCCCGAATAATCCGCGCTTGGCCAAGCGCTTGGCCTTGCTGTACGATGCGCGCCCCTGAAAATGGAATTAAGCAACGACGAAATCAGGCGCTACTCCCGCCACCTCATCCTCCCAGAAGTCGGGATGGCTGGCCAAAAGAAACTCAAGAGCGCCAGCGTGCTCTGCATCGGCACCGGCGGACTGGGTTCGCCAATCAGCATGTACCTCGCCGCCGCCGGCATCGGCCGCATCGGCTTGGTGGACTTCGACGTGGTTGACTTCTCGAATCTGCAACGGCAGATCGCCCACGGCACCGACGACGTAGATCGCTCCAAAGTCGAGTCCGCCACGGAGACGATAAAAAGCATCAACCCGAACGTGATCGTGGACAAACACGAAGTGGCGCTCACCAGCGAAAATGCGATGGCCCTCGTCGCTGACTACGACATCGTGGTCGACGGCACCGACAACTTCCCGACGCGCTACCTAACCAACGACGCCTGCGTGCTGCTCGGCAAGCCGAACGTGTACGGCTCGATCTTCCGGTTCGACGGACAGGCGAGCGTGTTCGCCCCGAGCCTCGGCGGTCCGTGCTACCGGTGCCTCTACCCCGAGCCGCCGCCACCGGGCATGGTGCCCAGCTGCGCCGAGGGCGGTGTACTGGGTGTGCTACCCGGAATCGTCGGCTGCATCCAGGCCACGGAGATCATCAAGCTTGCATTGGGTGAAGGCGATTCGCTCGTCGGCCGACTGCTGATTTTCAATGCGCTCGAGATGAAGTTCCGCGAAGTCAAGCTACGCCGTGATCCGAAGTGTCCGTTGTGCGGCGACAACCCGACCGTCAAGGAGTTGATCGACTACAACCAGTTCTGCGGCATCCCGGATCAAACGGAGGAGCCGGATGAAAACCCGGACGAGGTTGACGTACAGGAAATGAAGCGCGCGCTCGACAACCCGGATCTCGGCATCGCCGTCGTCGATGTGCGCGAAGCAGACGAGTTCGAGATCGCCAAGGTCGAGGGCACGACGCTCGTGCCACTCAGCCAAATCGAGCAGCGATTCAGCGAGTTGGATGCCAACCAGACAATTTACCTGCACTGCAAAGCTGGTGTTCGCTCGCTCAAAGCGCTTGGCTTCCTGCGCGAACAGGGGTTCAAATATTTGAAAAGCGTCAAAGGCGGCATCACCGCCTGGTCCGAGGAGATCGACCCCAACATCCCGAAATACTAGGCTTTGGCCAAGTTGTCTTCGCGGATGATGAAACGCTCGAATGTGGCCCTGTGACTCGGCGGAATCAGCGCTTTGAACACCGCCTCGGCTGCGTCGTAATTTCGTTCCAGCACCTGCCCCACTTCGTGCAGTTGGGCGATCACTTCCGACTGCGAATGTGGAATACTCAGCTCCAGCATCTCACGCACCGGCCGCAGTTGCTTGCCCAGTTCAGCCGTGAACGCCTCGAAGCCTTCGCCGGTCTTGGCCGAGACCACAATGGAGTTCGGATGCAGATCCGTGAAGCGCTTGGCCAAGCCGGGAGTGGTGACGCGGTCGATCTTGTTGAACACCATCAGTGTCGGCTTGTCAGCTACGCCCAACTCGTCGAGCACCACGTTCACCGCCTCAATCTGTTCCTCCGCCTGCAGGGAACTGATGTCCACAATGTGCAGCAACAAATCCGCCTCGACCACCTCCTCGAGAGTTGCCTTGAACGCGTCAACCAAGTCGTGCGGCAGTTTGCTAATGAAGCCCACCGTGTCGGAGAGCAGCACATTTTGATTCGTCGGCAGACGCAGCCGCCGCGTCGTCGGGTCGAGTGTCGCAAACAGCTTGTCCTCGGCAAACGCCGACGCGCCGGTGATGGCGTTAAACAGCGTGGATTTGCCGGCGTTCGTGTAGCCAACCAATGAGCCAAGCGGCCACTGGTTGCGCTTGCGGCCAAGTCGCTGGACGCTGCGCTGACGCATGACCAACTCGAGATCACGCTGAATCTTGTCGATACGCTCGCGCACCTTCCGGCGATCCACCTCAAGCTGGCTTTCGCCCTCGCCACCTCGCATGCCGATGCCGCCTTTCTGCCGCGACAAATGCGTCCAAAACCGCGTCAACCTCGGCAGCAAATGGGTCAACTGCGCCAACTCCACCTGCATCTTGCCTTCACGCGTGCGGGCGCGTTGCGAAAAAATATCAAGAATGAGCGCCGTGCGATCGAGGATTTTGCACTCGAAAACCTTCTCGAGATTGCGCCCCTGCGCCGGGCTGAGCTCCTCGTCGAACACCACCGTGTCCACGCCGGACTCCTTGCATTTCTCGGCAAAGCCGCGCGCCTTGCCGGGGCCGATGAACGTCGCGGCGTTAACCCTATCGAGCCGCTGGGTGCCGCGTCCGGCGACCTCGCCGCCTGCTGTGACGACCAGTTCCTCCAACTCATCGAGTGATTCGTCGATGCACCATGCATTATCGCTCTTGAGCTGAACACCAACCACAAAGACCCGCTCGGTCTCGCGATTGATGATATCGACCAGTCCTTTCACAATCTATCTTGTCGCCAACTGGATCATGCGGATGACGTCGCCCGACCTGAGCCTAGAGCCGCCCAGCTTGGCCAACTGCTGCCAGCCAATCTTTAGCACCTGCGACGGGCGTATGATTTCAAACATCTTGAGGCGAGGATCCAGCTTTGCCGCCGCCAACGCGACATTCAAGCTCATGCCATCGACAAACGGAATGGAGGAAACCACGCCGGTGGCGGCATCGACAAACGTCACCGCGCCGGCCTTAGCCAAGTCGAGCAGCGCCCGGCCGGACGCCTTTCCCACCGAAACCGCCACCCCGCCGCCAGCCTTGATCGTGGCCACGGCGACCTTGCCAGTGGCTTTGCCCGCGATCTTGACCGTGCCGGTGGCCAGCGACGTTACGCCGCTGGCCGTTTTCCGGGCGATCGTGCCGCAACCCGCCGCCAACATCGCGCAAACCAACAGAGCGGCGACGGACATCAGGCGGCCTCCATGGCCAAGCGACAATCGTAACATCACTCGGTGCAAGCTAACAAAAACGACCGATTTATCAATCAGACTCAGGCAAAAAACAAATAATTGCTAAAGCAAACTAAAGGGGAGTCACCTATCTTCCTGTTTATTCCCCCCGCACCGGCGGTTCGCCCTTTTTCAATACAGCCAGCAAATCCAGAATATCCTCGGGGCTGAAACTGTTGAGCAGGCCAACCGGCATCGGGGAGAAGGTGGAATCGTTTCGGGTGGCGATGGCGCTCCGCTGGATTTCGCGGGTGAGCGTCGGCTGATACGGGTTGGGCGCGAGCAACAGCGACTTGTCCCTCTCGGCCACCAACCGACCAGCGATCAACTCGCCCTGCTTGGTCGTTATGGCCACGTTGCGGTATTTGTCATCGATCACTCTCGACGGCTCGAGAATCGATTCCAGCATCGCCCGGGTATCGAACCGCCCCCCGATCGCCGTCAAGTCCGGGCCGACAAACAATCCCTCGTCGCCAAACCGATGGCACGCCAAGCAGGCCGCGGTCTTGAGCACCAGCCGGCCGTTGGTCAAATCACGCTTGGCCAAGTCGACGTCAAGTTCGGTGAAGTCCGCCATTGCCCACTGGTGCACCACCTTGCGCTTGGCCAGGTGCTCCGGCTCGGGCGCGAGCGGTTTCGCCTCCGGTACGAACAGCGCCGCGAACCTCTCGCGCTCACCCGGCGGCACTTTGGCCAGCGCGTCGGCGGCGATGTGCTTGAGATAGGTTTGATAATGCGGCTCGCCGCGAACCTCAGTCATCTTTTTCAACCAGGCGAAGTAGGCGCGGCGATGCGCCGGCGTCCAGCCATCGGCGATATGGCGCATGTGGAACAAATAAAACAACCGCTCCTCCGGCGACGCGGCATCGACGACGTAGTTAAGCAGACCGGTGATGATGCCGGGTGCCTTCAGGTAAATGAGCAGCCGCGAAACCTCCATCCGCACTTCCGCCGATTTCTCCGAGGCAGTAACAATTTTTTTGATAATTGGGTTTCGATCGCCCGGGCGGCCGCCGCCCATTCTCGTGAAGGCCAGTTGATACGTCCGTAACGCCACCAACTGCCACTGCATCGGCAGCCCCTCCCAAGGCAGATCGTTCAGTCGGCCGAAGATTTGCGACTGAACCTTGGGGTCACTCGAACGAGCCAAGGCCATCAGCGCCGAAAGTGCCTTCTTAGTGTTCGACTCGGTAAGCGCCGGGAGTTTCCACTGCTCGAGTGCCTGGTTCTCGAGCGCCACCCGGGCGGCGTGGCGAATCCACGGGTCGTCGTTTCCGAGGTGTTCCCAAGCCAGGCCGACACCCTCGATCGAGCGACGGCTTTGAAACTGCTCGAGTCGCCGCCGCAACTCGCGCGCGCGCTTGGCCTCGCCGGCTGCCGCTTGGCCAAGCGACGGAAGTGACTCGCCGCCGACGTAACGGACGCGGTACAGCCCGGACTGGGTGCGGCGGCCGCCGGTGACGAAATACATCGCGCCGTCCGGCCCGAAGTCCACCCCGGTGACATTGAGCGGCCGGCCGGTGACGAACTCCTCCGCTTGGCCGCGGTAGCTTGCTCCCTCCGGCATGAGGTGAACGGCAATTATTTTCCCGTAAGCCCAGTCGAGAATGAACAGCGCGTGGCGGTACGGCTCGGGGAAGTTGCTGTCCGTGCCGAACGCGATCGCCGTCGGCGAGCCGAGGCCGAGGTCGGCATTCCCCGGCAGACTGTCAGGAAAGTAAGCCTGCCATTTGTCGGTACCCTGCCGCCAGCCGTAGTCGCCGCCGGAGACAACGTGATTGACGCGCGTCGGCCGGTACCACGGCGAGCCCTCGTCCCACTCCATGTCAGCGTCGTAAACGAACAACTCGCCGTCCGGATTGAAGTCCAAGCCGTAGGGATTTCGGAAGCCGCCGGCGATCATGTCCCAACGTTCGCCGTCCTGGTCCGTGCGGATGACATGCCCCGCCGGCGGCTCGACGCCCTTGTTGAACATCACCCGGTTCCACTCGCACGGCAGCAACTGGTCACGTCTGTAGTTGCGATAGGTGGATGCCTGTGTCGGCTTAAAAGCCTCCGGTAACAGAACATCGTTGCCGTGCGTAAGGTAGATGAAACCGTCCGGACCGAGAGCGATGGAGTTGCGGCCGTGCCCTACTCCGCCGCCGGTTTTACGCAGGAGCGTCACCTCGTCGAACTGATCGTCACCGGTTGTGTCGCGAAGCCGGTAAAGGCCCTTCGAGTTGTTGGCGTTGGCGTACAGGCTGCCGTGCGCCCAGAGAAGCCCGCGGCACTCGTTCAACTGGTTGTTGACGACCTCGACATGGGTGAGGCCAAGCCGACGCCTGGGTAGCGTCAACCGCAGGATGCCCGGCCCCTCGCGGCCGATTAGCAGCCGGCCCTGGCTGTCAAACTCCAGGCTGACCCACGACCCCTCCGCCTTGGTCGCCGTTCGGAGCAAATCCACCTTAAAGCCGGGGATTGCCGTGACATGCCTCGCGGCGGTCGCCCGACGTGTCTCGATCGCCTCCTTCCACTGGTCGTAGTCCACACCGCTTGGCCGTGACCGACACCCGGCAGCCAACACCAGCAACAGAGCGGGAACAATGACAACGAGTGACCTCACTTCACTTCCATTCCCGAGGCGCGAAGCAACGTTTCCTGCACGGCCAAATCGTGCTCGTACGACCAAGCCAACTTGGCCTCGCCGCGAATCACCCTGGCCAAGTCGGCAAACTCGCCATCGTAGCGGCCATTGCTTCGCGGCAACTTCACCTCATGCGTCCCCCTGCCAAAACCGCCGTGCGCTTCAGTCAGGCTAAGCGTGAGCTTACCCTGCTCGATCGGGCGAATCTCGATTGCTCCCCTGTCGCCGGCGATCTGAAACCTGCGCCGGGGAAACCCATGCGGGTCGCGATGGTTGCATCGAATCGTCGCCGTGGCGTTTTCGTACTCAAACACCGCCAGTTGATTGTCCGCCACACCGTCGCCCTGCGTGCGGCGCGTAAACGCGTGCACCTTGGCCGGCTTGCCCATTAGATGCACGACCGAGTCCACCATGTGGCAGGCCAACTCGAACATCCCCCCACCTGGGTATCGGCCCAACTCGCGACGCAGCGACCCCGAGGCCATCTTGCCCATCATCCCGTCAACCTCCATGATTTCCCCAAGCCAACCTTCGCGCACCGCCCGGTACATGAATTGAAACGCCGGATTGTAGCGCAGCATGTAGCCCATCTGCACTGTGACGCCCTTGCGCTTGGCCAAGAGGAGCAACTCGCGAAAGTCACCCAGCGTGATGCCACCCGGCTTGTCATGGTGTATGTGCAGGCCGGCACCGACCGCGCGCCTCGCTGCCGCGACCAGGTGCGGCACCTCGGTCTCAATGGCCACCGCCTGCAAGCCGGGGGTTGCCAGCAACTCCTCCTCCGACATTTGCTTCACGCCACGATAGGAGCCGCTGCCGGGAATCGGCGACTCGACCTCCTCTAGCGGTTGCGCCACCCCGACCAACTCAAAGTCACCGGAGAGCTTGCGGATCGCTGCCAGCTTGCCAGAAGCGTGCGAGTGGCGGCTGCCGAGCTGGCCAATCCTAATCCTTGGCTTGGCTCCCTTGGCAATGAACGGCATCGCCAACGCCGCGCTGGCGGAGGCTTGGAGGAATGATCTGCGTTGCACACGGCGATTGGATGGGATTTCCCCGGCGCTGAAAACAAAAAAGTGCGCCCGGCAACAAACTCAAACTTGAAACTTCCCTCTTCAGGCAGCATGAACTCCCTCCGCTTTTGGCTTGGCCAAGCGCACGACTCATGTCCCACGGGCACAGACACCTCAGCGAGAACGACCCAACGTTCACCGCAAAAAAACGCTCCACCACGGAGATCATCCGGCGCGTGAGCGTCTATCTTTGGCCGTACAAGTGGCTGGCGCTGGCCACGGTCGGCTGCGCCGTCCTGGCGCTGCTCTGTGCCTTTGCCTTCCCCCGGCTCACGCAATTTATCATCGACGACGTCATCGACAACAGGCAAACGGACAAGTTGACGCCGGTGATTTTACTGCTGCTGGGCGCGTTTTTTCTTCGAGATTTTTTCAACAGTGTCCGCATCCAGGTGAACAATCACTTCGAGCAAAATGTGGTGTTCGACATGCGGCGAGACGTGTACGGCCGACTGCAGCGGCTGCCGGTGAGTTACTATGACAAGCGCGCCTCGGGCGACCTGATGACGCGCGTGATCGAGGACGTCAACGCCGTCGAGCGGCTGCTCATCGACGGCACCGAGCAGGGTACCGTCGCCATCGTCAGCATCTTCGGCGTGTTGGCGATTTTGTTCGCCACCAACCCGGTACTTGCCAGCATCGCAATGATCCCGATCCCGCTCCTCGCCATCGGCGCGATGTGTTACACACTCACCGCGCACAGGCGCTACCGCAAGCAACGCCAGACCTCGAGCGCCATGAATGCCCTGCTGATGGACAACTTGCAGGGTGTCCGTGAAATCAAGGCGTTCGGCCGCGAAAAGCACGAAGACCAGCGCTTCACCGACCGCGCCGAGGCGATGCGCCAGAGCACGCTCACTATCATGCGCGCCTGGGCGTTCTACAACCCGGCGATGAGTTTCATCGCCGCGAGCGGCACCAGCCTTGTGTTGTGGATCGGCGGCCGCCAGGTGATGAATAACGACATGTCCGTCGGTGAACTGGTGGCGTTCCTGCTTTATCTCGCGCTGTTTTATGAGCCGATCGGCAAACTGCACGGGCTCAACCAAATGCTCCAAGCCGCCCGGGCCGGCGGCGAGCGGGTGTTCGACATCCTCGACGCCACGGAGGAGCGAAAGGACATCGCAGAGTCGAACCCACTGCCCGAGCCGGTGCGCGGCGAAATCGAGTTCCGCGAAGTGCACTTTGAGTACACCGAGGACAAGCCGGCGCTTCACGCCATCTCTCTCACGGCCAAGCCGGGGCAGATGACCGCGCTGGTCGGCCCGACCGGCGCTGGCAAATCGACGCTCGTCAACCTGCTGCCGGCTTTTTATGAGGCCACCGGCGGCACAATCACCATCGACGGGCAGGGCATCGCCACGACCTCGCTCGAGTCGCTGCGCAAAAACATCTCCATCGTCAGCCAGGAACCGTTCCTGTTCAACGGTACCGTCGGCGAGAATATCGCGTACGGCAACCTCGACGCTGACGCTGGAAAAATCACCGGGGCCGCGAAGGCCGCCAACTGTTTTGAGTTCATCAACGAGTTGACCGAAGGCTTTGACACCAAGGTTGGCGAACGTGGTGTGCGACTCAGCGTTGGCGAGAAGCAACGTATCAGCATCGCCCGCGCCCTACTCAAAGACTCGCCGATCCTCATCCTCGACGAGGCTACAGCTAGTGTCGATACCGCCACCGAACGGCTAATTCAGCAGGCCCTCGAGCGGCTGATGGCCGGTCGCACGACGTTTGTCATCGCACACCGCCTGAGCACGATCCGGAAGGCCGACCAGATTCTCGTTCTGAAACACGGCCACATCACAGAGCGAGGCACGCACGACGAACTCGTCGGACAACAGGGCCTCTACGCGCGGTTGGCCCGCATCCAAAATACCACATTCATCGAGGAGAGCTTCGAAAAACTCGAGCCCGCTACTTGACGGCATGCCCACCCTCCTCATCGCCAGCCGCAACACGCACAAGGCCGGAGAAATCGCCGCGATTCTGGGCGATAATTTTACCGTGCGAACTTTGGACAAGTTCCCCGCCGCCCCAGAGGTTATTGAGGACGGCGACACCTTCGTAGCCAACGCCGTTAAAAAGGCCACGGAGATCGCCGCTTGGCTTGGCAGCCAGGCGCGGCCCGATTTGGTGTTGGCGGACGACTCCGGACTGGAGGTCGACGCGCTCGACGGCGCGCCGGGCGTCCTCTCCGCGCGATACGCCGGCGGCGACGATAACGCACCCGACGACGCGAACAACGCCAAGTTGCTGCGCGAATTAGCCGACGTCCTCGACGACAATCGAGGTGCGCAATTTCACTGTGTGCTGGCGCTGGTCGCGCTTGACCAAGCGGCGGAAGTCAGGATATTCGAGGGCATTTGCCGTGGCAGGATTGCCCAAGCGCAGGCTGGCCAAGGCGGCTTCGGCTACGATCCGCTGTTCGTTCCGGACGGCCACGAACTCAGCTTCGCCGAGCTTGGCCGCGAGGTAAAAAACACCATCAGCCACCGCGCCCGCGCCCTGGCCAAGCTGGCCGAATACTTCAGGTAAGGTTGAGCCGCCTCACAAACCCCACACTAGGGGAACCATCAGCCAGACCAAAAAGCCCATGATCAGCGTCAGGCCAAGCCCGGCCTTGAGGTAATCGGTGAAGCGGTATTTGCCGGGGCCGGACACGAGGATGCAAGCCGGCTCGAACGGCGCGATAAACGACGACGACGCCCCGAGCATCACCGCGATGGCGAACGTCTGCCCGCTGACACCGAGCGTACCGGCCATCTGCATCGCAACCGGCAGCACCACCAGCGCGGCGGCGACGTTGGACATCGTCTGCGTCAGCAACATCGTCAGCAGGATGAACCCGGCAAGTACAGTGCGGGGATTTTCCGAGATGCTTTGGATGCCGCCGGCAAGCCATTCGGCTGTGCCGGATTCGCGCATCGCCGCGCCGAACGCCGTCATGCCACCGATGACAATGAGCACGCGCCAGTCGATCACTTCGTACACTTTCTGCATCGTAATGCAACGGGTCGCCACCGTGAGCGCGGCGGCGCTCAAAAAACAAATCGGCAGCGGCGCCAAGCCGAAGCCCCCTGCAATCACAGCCAAAGCGAAAAAACCCAGCGCACGAAATCCTTTTTGACGACGATCCGTACTCGGCACCTCGGTGGCATCCAGAAACACGAGGTTGGTGTCATGCTGAAGTGACTGGAGTCGTTCCTCAGTGCCCTGCACTAGCAACAGATCCCCGGCGCGCAACCGCATGACGCCGAGTTTGCGACCAAGCGACTGGCCATGGCGGTAAATCGCCAGCACCGCAAGGCCGAACCGCTGACGGAACTCGGTCTCCTTGAGCGTGCGGCGAATGAGTGTGGACTTTGGCGTAATAAGCAACTCGGCAATCTTCACCTCCTCAGTCTGCAAAGCCTCGTCCTCCAGCTTGGTCTCGGCGTGAATCTCGATGCCGCTGGCGTCCTTGACCGCCATCAAGTCCTCCATGCTGCCGGAGACCAGCAGTACGTCACCCTCTTCGATGACAGATCGGGTGCTTGGGACAAAGCTGCGTTTCTTGCGCAGAACCTTCACGATGCGAAACTCCATCTCCGCCAGCGACGACTCGAACACGCGCTGGCCGATCAGCCTCGAGCCCGGCATCACCACGATCTCGGAGTGGTACTCGCGTATGTTGAAACCCTCCGCGAGGCTCTCGTCGGGATAATCCGGAAGCAATCGGCGCCCAAAAAGCATCAGGTAGACTATGCCCACGCCCATAATCAAAAGGCCAACCGGCGTGATCTCAAACAAGCCAAGCGGCTTGTAAATTTTAAGATTATTCGACTCGGCGTACTGCAGATAATCGGCAGAATCTTTTGTACCGTCGCCGTTCAAGTCGGTACCGCCGTCGGCCATCCACTCGTCCAGGTCGATCTGGTACTGCTTGGCAATCTCGCCGCTGACGGCGACATTGGTTGAGGTGCCAATGAGCGTACAGGTGCCGCCGAGTATCGACGCAAAACAAACCGGCATCAGGAGCTTCGACGGGCTAGTCTTGAGCTTGCGCGCGATGGACATCGTTGGGCCGATGAAGAGCGACGTGACCGCCGTGTTGTTCATGAACCCCGACAAGCCGCCCACCACCGACATGGTCGTCAGTTGAAGCTTATTGACACTGCCGCCCGCAACCCGAAGTAGCCAGGCGGAGACAAGATCGAGCACGCGCCCCTCGAGTAGCGCGCCGTTGATCACAAAGATCGAGCCAAGGATGATGATGATCTGCGAGCTAAAACCGGCGAACGCCTCTGTAGGCTCGAGAATACCAGTAAGCACCAGCGCCAGTAGGAGAAAAATCGTGACCAAATCCACCGGCAACGCACGCGTGGCAAAGAGCCCCACAGCAACCACCAGCAGCCCAAGTACGATAATTTTAGGATCCATGCCTCAGTTTCTTCTTCGGACGCACGCTTCGCTAGTGCAAAGCGCCCGTCCGGGCAATGTTTTTGTCACCGCTTGACCAGGCGCATTCGCGAGTTGATTTCAGCCCCGCAAGCGTCAATCCTCCCCAAGCGCTCATGGAGATCAGCAAAATCAGTGTATTTCAGGTTGACTTACCCCTGCACGAGGGCAGCTACAACTGGTCTGGCAACAAGTCGGTACAGGTTTTTGACAGCACAGTCGTGCGGATCGAGACCGACGAGGGCATAATCGGCCACGGTGAAGTCTGCCCGCTTGGCGCGGTTTATCTGCCAGCCTACGCCGAGGGCGCTCGCGCCGGCATCCAAGTGCTTGCGCCAGCGCTGCTAGGCCAGGACCCAACGCAATTGGTCAAGCTCAACCGACACATGGACGCCACGCTCAAGGGCCATCCCTACGTCAAATCGGCCATCGACATGGCCTGCTGGGATATCCTTGGACAAGCAACCGGGCAACCGGTTTCCAACCTGCTCGGTGGCCGCTACGGCGACGACTTCCTGCTGTACCGTGCCATCTCACAGGAAGCCCCCGAGGCGATGGCCGGCAAAGTCGCCGGTTACCGCGCCGAGGGCTATCGCAAATTTCAGCTCAAGGTCGGCGGCGATCCGGAAACTGATATCGAACGCATCCGGGCCGTCTCGGCGGAATTGCAACGGGGCGACGTGCTCATCGCCGACGCCAACACCGGCTGGCTCATGCACCAGGCCGCGCGAGTCGTTCGCGCCGTAAAGGACATCGACGTTTACATCGAGCAACCGTGTGAGACATTTGAGGAATGTTACTCGATCCGGAAGATGACCGATCACCCGTTCGTCCTCGACGAGAGCATCGACGGACTGCCGATCCTGCTCCGAGCCAACAGCCTGCAGGCGATGGACGTCGTGAACATCAAGATTAGCAAATTCGGCGGACTGACCAAGGCTCGCCAAGCGCGCGACCTCTGTGTGTCGCTCGGCATCGCGATGACCATCGAGGACAGTTGGGGCGGTGACATCATCACAGCGGCGATTTCGCACTTGGCCCACAGCACCCCGACCGAGCTGCTTTTCTCGTCCACCGACTTCAACAGCTACGTCACCATCTCGAACGCCAATGATGCTCCCCAAAGAAATAACGGCCGACTGGCAGCCTCCACCACCCCCGGTCTCGGCATCACTCCCAAAATGGAGGTGCTTGGCCAAGCGGTGTTTGAAGTCAACTAGTCCTCCAACTCACCTGATGCCCAGAGCAGGCCGCGAGCGACCAGCTTGAGAAATACCGGATCACTGAAGGTGGCATCGGAATGGCCGTAGGTCGTGCCGAAGACACGAGCTTTGCCATACTGATTCGTCCAAGCCACCGCGTATTCCTTACCATCACGCTCGCTCTTAGAAGTGGCCAGGGCCCTGGCTTTCGGCCACATCTTTTCAATCACGTACAACTCATCCTTCGGTGTCACCCAATCCTCCGGCATGCCCTTCAGGATCGGGTGCTTCAAAGCAACCTTCTTAACCGGATAACGACTTTGATGCTCATGACGGCGACTGGTCACACCAATAAACTGGCGCCAGTCGTCGGTTTTGGACGCGCGGTAGGTGTGCATTGCGCAGTGAATCACCACCGCGGGCACGCCTTCCTTATGGGCGCGGGTGATACTACGGATGTAACCCTCATCAACCGTGTTGGCAAAGCACTCGTTATGCACCACCACGTCGTAGCCCTTGGCCCAGCCGGCATCGCTATAAAGATCAATCTTGGCCTTGGTTCCAGTGCCGCCTTCGTTGACCACCTTCCACTCAACCTTGGCCTCCTTAGCCACACCCTCTATCAACGCCTTGCTTTGGAACTTATAGTTGTGACAGCAACCGCCGGTGACCAGCAATGCCCTCACTGGTTTTTGCTTTTCCTCCGCTTGTGCAGATACCAAGCCAACCACGGCCACCAAAGTTAAAGCCCGAGTTAAACAGGAAGTAATCATTTGTCTATTCATGACGCAGCCGCAGCCTGCCCCATCAACACGTCCGCGTCAGGTTTATTTTCCCTTCGGTTTTTTGGTTGGCGTGCGGCGGAACTGGCCAGTGAGTTGCGGGCCGTTGTCGGGTGGGAGGGATTTGTGCCATGCGATGAGTGTTTTAGTAAGTTTGCCGACAAGTTTTGGATACCCGGAGGCGAGGTTTTTGGTTTCGCCGCGGTCGGTTTTAAGATTGTAGAGTTGTGGGTCAGTACCGTCGTATTCGCAGAGGAATTTCCAGTCGCCCTTGCGCACAGCCAGATCGGGCAAATCTTTGTCGCCGTAAAATGAATCGCGATCAGGCGGGCGGCGAAAATAAATCGGAGCCTTGCGCGAGTCGGTGGATTGACCGAGCAGCGTGCCCGGCAGCGATTCGCCGTCGAAAGTTACGCCCTTGGGATGCGGTGTGCCTGTTAGGTTCAGCAGCGTGGGCACGAGATCAATGGCGGAAAAGACCGAAACGCGATTCACGTAATTCCTCTTCGCCACCGGCCCGCCCCAAGCAACGAGCGAGGAGCGCACGCCCCCTTCATAGAGGTGTGTCTTGAAGCCTCGGAATGGCCCGGCCGAACCAGCGCCCATTTCGGGGCCGTTGTCAGAGCAGACAAGCACAAGCGTGTTATCGCGAAGCGCGGAATCACTCCTGATGTGGTCGAAGAGCTCGCCGAGTTGCCTATCCATCTCCTGAAGCACGGAATGGTACAGGCCGCGCTTGCCATCGGCCCATTTGTCCACCGGCGGCCAAAACGGGCTGTGCACGTCATCAGGCCAGAGATTGATGTAAAACGGCTTCTTCATCTTCACAGCTTTTTGAATAAATGGAATCGCTTCGTCCACAAAGCCGGCTGTGATCTTCGATCGCAACATCCAGCGCGTACCCTGACCAAGCCGCTCGGCATCGGCCCAGATGCGGCGCGGCTCCGCCCATCCCGGCTTGAGCGTGAGCGGAAGCAGCTTCGGCCCCATGCCCTCGAAGTTGGTGAGCGAGGCATCAAATCCGTACTCGGTGATCGCCGGCGCCTCGGCCACATCACGCTGGCCGCCCATGTGCCATTTCCCGAAATGGCCCGTGGCATAACCGGCCCGCTTCAGCGACCGCGCAAGCATCGGCGCCTTGGGATCGAGCCACTGCGCCATGCCGCGCCGGGTGTTCATGTCGCGATGCGCGAGAAACGAGGTGATGCCCCAGCGCTGCGGATATTGCCCTGTTGAAATCGCCGTGCGTGACGGCGAGCAGATAGGCGAGTTCACATAAAACTGCTCGAACCGCACGCCCTCCTTGGCCAAGCGATCAATGTGCGGCGTCTTCGCAGCTTCATTTCCGAAACAGGAAAAATCCCCCCACCCCATGTCGTCTATGAAGACGAGTACGATATTCGGCTGCGCGGCCTGCGCAAACAGGGGAAGAAAGCTACCAAAAAGAATTGTTATAAATGGCTTCATGGCACTTGAGTGACTTTGAGGTGAGATCCGCTAAACAACGCAGTGAAAGTCAAAGTAAAAGCGAAAATAGTTTTTCATTACTAACTCAATCGACGGAGGCGCGTCACACGCCCGGTCGCCACCCATTCAGCTACGAGGATGTTGCCGTCGTGGTCGAAACAGGCGTCGTGCGGGTGAACGAACTTGCCGTCGATCCATTTCCGGGGATCGTTGCGGACACCTTTCACTGTCTTGGTGACGCGCTCAACGTCTTCGCCAAGTTGGACGACGACTTCGTTCTTTTCGTTGAGCAAAGTCACGCGCGCGTGAAGTTCGGGAATAAGCATGAGGTTTTGGTAGGTATCGCAATTAGCCGGCAGACCGTAACCCCTGAGGGTCTCGAGGTACTTGCCATCCATATTGAAATACTGCAGTGTATGATGCGCTCGATCGCAGACGACTATGCGTTCCTTGCGGCCGGGACGGCGGTCAATCCAGATACCATGTGGCAAGTTGAACTTTCCTTCCCCGTCGCCGGGGCCGCCGAATTTGGAAACCCAGTTCCCTTCATTGTCATAACGATGCACGTACCAGGAGCCGTAGCCGTCTGTAAGCAGAAAACCACCGTCATCAAGGAATGCGAAGTTCGTTGGCATAAAAGCATCACGGCCCCAGCGTTTCACGCGTATTTTGTCCTCGTCCTTGCGGTATACACCGCTGTCCATCGGCGCGTACTTTTCCCAAACCGTCTCGCCTTTGAGAGTAAGCTTGGCAAAAGACTTCACTTGCTGATAGGCGCACACGTAAAGAAACTGCTCACTGCCCTCGGTTCGCACCTCAATACCATGGCCACCCCCCTGAAACTGCGCCCCAAAGGCACGGATGAACTTGCCCTTCCGGTCGAAAACAAAAATGGATGGATGATCCTTCTGGTTCTCACGCCCTTCATGGATGACATAGAGCAACCCCTCGGCATCGACCGCCACATTGTGGGTTGTTTGCCAAGTGTAATTGTCCGGCAACCGCGCCCAGCCATGCTGTACCTCGTAACGATGATCACCCTCGCCTATGACGATTTGCTTGGGATTCTTATTGGCCAGTAAAAGCTGCGGCGGCGCCACAACGGCAACAGTGGAAGCGGCAAGGAAACGGCGGCGGGAGAGTTTGGCTTTCATGGATAAATTTGGTCGGCGGAAGATTACGCAGTTCACTACAAGACGCAAGAGTTGGCTGGAAGTGCGTTATTATCTACCTAATTCACCTTGGTAACGAACGCATAGAAGGCGCCCATGGGCACACCTGCTGCATCGCTAAACTTGGCCCACAATTCATCGCGTCCGGGCTTGAGATTGAGCTTGAAAGTCACGCTCCTGGCTCCTGGCTTCACTGGCAGGGTCAATTCCTTTCTGCCCAGTTTCAGGTGTGCCTTTACCGCCGCAAAGGATTTCCCGGGCACCGCGCGAAAAGCCTTCTGGCCCGGCACGTCCGCACCTGCTTTCAAATCAGCAGTAATAGCGCGATTCGCTTCCTTGGGCCAACGGCGCAGTTCCACCGTGTAAGTGCCTGCATTCTTTACATCCACCGCCCAAAAACCGGTGTTACTGGGGCGCTTCTCTGCACTCCGGATATGGCGCTGGTTCCACGGAGTACTACCATCGGCAATCCAGTCGTGGCAGGTGAGGCGCGCAGGATTAGCTGCCGGATCAGAGTGGCCCAAATAAATCGCAGTCGGTTTTCCGAAGGTCGGCACCAGTTCCTCCCACCACGCATCATAGCGTTTAGTCAAACGCTTCACTACTCCGGGATTGGCACTGGCCACATCCTTCTTTTGGCCGAGGTCCACCTTGATGTCATACAATTCCTTGCCATTGATTAGCCTCCATTGATCGGTCATCACCGCGCTCTTGCGCCACTTGATGGGGTCACGCACCCGTTGTGAATCAGTAATCAGGATGCGGTCAGGCCAGTTTCTGGCCTTGCCTTCGATCAAGGGGCGTATATTAACCCCGTCAAACTTCACACCCTTGGGCGCAGGCACATCGCAGTAGTCAATCAGGGTTGGAACAATATCGACGTAGGAAGTGATCATGTCCACGTCACGCCCTTTTGTTAGCCCGCCCTTGGGCCAGTGCATAAAAAAAGGTACACGATGTCCACCATCATACTCGCTCCCTTTACGGCCACGCATGCCGTTATTGTACACGTTCGCACCACTGGAAGTACCGTTGTCAGTGGTAAAAATGAAGATGGTATTCTCAGCGAGCCCTTCCTTTTTCAGGAACGCCCGCATCGAACCGACGTTGTCGTCGATGTTGGAAATCATCCCGAAAAAGTTGGCCACACCCTCGCCCTGCTTGGCGTAAGGCGCGCTGGATTTCACCGGCGAATGCATCGGCCCATGCGGCGCGTTGGTACACAGGTAAATAAAGAATGGCTTATCGTCATCCTTAACTCTGCGAATGAAGCGCTTCGCGTAATCAAAAAACACATCCGTGCAAAAACCCTTCACCGGCACCGATTTTCCATTGTGAAAATAGGAACCATCAAAATAGGCATTGTCCCAGTAATCGGGCGTCTGTCCCACGCCCCCGCCACCGTGGCGCAGCACTTCCTGGAACCCACGATCCTCCGGTCGGTATGGGTAATTATCGCCCAGATGCCATTTGCCGAACATCGCCGTGTGATAGCCGCCATCGGCCATGATTTGCCCAATGGTCACCTCATTAGCGCGCAGCATCGAGCGCCCCATGATCGTGTGCCACACGCCGGTGCGGTTCGTCCAATGCCCGGTGATCAACGCCGCACGCGTCGGCGAACAGGTCGGCGCCACGTGATAATCGGTCAACCGCACGCTGTCCGCATGCAGCTTGTCCAGATGCGGCGTCTTCAGAACCGGATTCCCATGGCACGACAAATCGCCGTAACCCTGGTCATCGGTGATGACCAAAACCACATTCGGCCGCTTGGCGGCTCCTGCTGTAACCACGCAGACTAAAACAGTAACCAAAGCCAACAGTATCTTTTTCATAAAAACTTCAACCGGAGCAAACGGTGAAACTGCCGAAGCGTCAACCATTAACATTATGGACTTATTGTGTTGAAACGAGTGACGCGAAACTCATATTCTTCGTCAACAATTTGGGAATGTTTTTTAATTGTAAGATGGTCAGGGTACTTCGTGGTTTTGGCGGCTTGGCGGGACTAGCCGTTGGCCTTTTCGTCGCTTGGCCAAATGCCGAGGCGGGCGATTCCCCCAAAGACACCTCCATCGACTGGACCAAGGCCCGCAAATGGTGGGCATTTCAACCGCCCGTAAAACTAAAACTCCCCGCTGTCTCGAACAGCGCTTGGCCAAGCCAACAACTTGATTACTTTGTCCTGGCCAAGATTGAGGCGCAGCAACTCACCATCTCCCCACAAGCCTCGAAACGCGTCCTCGTACGGCGGCTCTTTCTCGACCTGACCGGTCTACCCCCCACTCCGGACGAGATGGCAGTTTTCCTCGCCGACGAAACCAACGATGCCTACGAACGTTTGGTTGAAGAGCTCATGCAGCGCAAGGCCTTCGGCGAACGCCTGGCCAGTATGTGGCTCAACAACGTCCGCTATGCCGAGGATCAGGCGCATCAGGTCGGCGGCAACACCGCGTTTTTTTACCCGAACGCGTTTCGTTATCGTGAGTGGGTTATTGATGCGTTCAATGACGATCTCCCATACAACGAATTTATCCGCAAACAACTTGCGGCGGATTTGCTACAAGGTATATCTTCCAGGGATCTGCCCGCGCTAGGATTTATCGGGCTCGGCCATAAATATTACGACCGCAATCGGCTCGCGGTGAAAGCCGAGGAGTGGGCCGAACAAGTCGACACATTGACCCGGTCGCTGCTTGGACTCACCGTTGCCTGCGCGCAGTGTCACGACCACAAATACGATCCGTTCACACAGAAGGACTACTACGCTTTGGCCGGCGTCTTCGCGAGCACCGATCTCGTTGACCGAATGGCCGACGGAAGCGAAGTCAAAAAGGACGCCGAGGCAGCAAAAAAGCGCATCAACACCATCCACATGGTGAAAGATGTTAAGCCGAAAGATCTGCATGTATTCCTCCGGGGGAACACCGAAAGCAAAGGCGACCTCGTGCCCCGCCGGTTCCTCCGCGTGCTTTCGAGAAACGAACCTAAACCGTTCACCCAAGGCAGCGGTCGGCTCGAACTCGCCGAGTCGATTGTCTCGCCGAACAACCCCCTTACAGCCCGCGTCATCGTCAACCGCGCGTGGGCGGTGTTTTTCGGTCGCGGCCTCGTCACCACACCGAGTAACTTCGGTCAATTAGGCGCCGCACCCAGCCACCCCGCCCTGCTCGACAATCTTGCTGTACGATTCATGGAAAACGGGTGGTCGATGAAACGGTTAATCCGTGAGATGGTTCTCTCGTCCACCTACCGCCAACGCTCCCACGAGTCGCACGCCAACAAGGCGATCGACCCTTTGAACACGAATCTCTGGCGGATGAACCGGCGCCGGCTCAGCATTGAACAGTGGCGCGATTCGATTCTGGCCGTTGGAGGCAGCCTCGATCGCACCGGCGGCAAGTCTCTCGAACTCACTGACAAAAAGAATATCCGACGGACCATCTACGGCCACATCAGCCGCAAGAAACTGAATGACATGCTGATGCAATTCGATTACCCGGATCCCAACCTCCATGCGGCCAAGCGCTCTGCCACGACGACGGCTGTTCAAAAACTGTTCGTGATGAACAACCGCTTCATGGTGGAACAGGCCAAGCGCTTGGCCAAGCGCGTCGCGGGCAACAAAGCTTCCGCCTCGACCTTGCAGATCCAAGAAATTTACAGCCTCCTGTACAACCGCGAGCCAAGCGCCGCCGAACTGGATTTGGCGCTTGATTTTCTCCGCTTGCCCTGCGAGAGCCAACTCACCCGCTGGGAGCAGTATTCGCACGCTCTACTGGCCGCGAACGAAATGAGTTACATCGATTAAATGACCGGCCCGTATTCAACCGAAATCAATCGGCGAGAAATGCTTCGCCGCTGCACGGCCGGCTTCGGCACCCTCGGCTTGGCGGGAATGCTTGCCCGCGAACAGGCGCGCGCGTTCACCATGCCCGGACCGCACTTTGCACCCAAGGCTAAGCGGGTGATTTTCCTGTTCATGAACGGCGGCCCGTCTCACGTCGACACGTTCGACCCCAAGCCGGCACTCAAAGAATACGAGAATAAGCAGCCTACTGGAAAAATATACAAAAACCCGAACTCTTCCGGCTTCATGCCATCGCCGTTTGAGTTCAAACGCCACGGGCAGAGCGGTGTCGAGGTCAGTGAGTCACTTCCTTACATCAGCCAAGTCATTGACGATTGCTGCGTTATTCGCTCGATGTACACCGATGTCCCCAACCACGAACCGGCCCTCCTTCAGATGCACACCGGCAACGTGCAGCCGATCCGACCATCCATTGGTTCCTGGTTGCAATACGGCCTAGGGTCACTGAACGACAACCTGCCCGGCTACGTCGTGCTTCGGCCCACGAACAAAATCGTCGTCGGCCCGGCACTTTGGAGCAACAGCTTTCTCCCGGCACAACATCAGGCCACTAGCGTCATCACGGCCGATATGAAGGTCGACAAACTGGTGGCCAACGTCCGCAATACCAGCCTCACCAATCGTGAGCAACGACAACAACTCAACCTGCTAAACCGCCTGAATCAACTGCACTTGGCCAAGCGCAACAATGACCTCGAGTTGAATGCACAAATCAAGGCGATGGAAACCGCCTACCGCATGCAGTTTGAGGCAATGCACACATTCGACATTGAAAAGGAAAACGCAACCACCCGGGAAAAATATGGACGCACTCCATTCGCCAACTCCTGCCTGCTGGCACGTAGGCTAGTCGAGAGCGGCGTCCGCTACGTGGGCGTCTACTATGTCAACAACGGCAACCAACCTTGGGATACGCACAAAAAACACAACGAGGGCCACACAAAGCTTTGCCGAGACAGCGACCAAGCCACGGCGGCACTTATATCCGACCTCAAGGAACGTGGCCTTCTAGAGGACACTCTAGTTATTTGGGGAGGTGAATTTGGCCGTACGCCCTATGCTCAACAAAAGAACAAAAAGGACGTCGGGCGCGACCACCACAACACGGCGTTCTCCATGATGCTCGCCGGAGGCGGGGTTAAAGGCGGCACCACCTACGGCACAAGCGATGAACTCGGCATGCACGCACAGAAAAACCGTATGCACGTGCACGATCTGCATGCTACCATTCTGCACCTGATGGGCATCGACCACGAAAAGCTTACATTCCGCTGGAGTGGGCGGGACTTCCGCTTGACGGATGTTCACGGTAAAATCGCCCACGATATTGTCGCCTGATTTTAAAATGAAAAATAAAGCGCATGGCTTCACGCTGATTGAATTGTTGGTGGTCATCGCCATCATCGCCATTCTTGCCTCCTTGCTGCTTCCGGCCTTGGCCAAGTCCAAAAGCAAGGCACGGCAAACAGTGTGCATGAGCAACCAGAAGCAGCTTGGCCTCTCCACCGCCATGTATGCGGAGGATTTTGATGACAAGTTCCCCATCTCCATAACACCGCACACCATACAGAACCATGCGAACTGGCTTGTTAGCATGCACGATGCGGGATACCTTAGCACCATGGACCTATTCACCGATCCCGCGGATGTCGAAGGGCCATATAATATTTCAACACTTAGAAAACGGAAAATTCTTCTTGATAAAAGAAGCCGTGACATTGTCTTCTCCTATGGAGCAAATGAACAAATGATCGGCCCGTCCGATCAAAGATATAAAAAAATCAGCCAAGTCCCCGTGCCGGATAAAATCTTCTTTTTTGGCTGTGCCACCTACATGGTTGTTCCACATTGGGACCACGAGCGAGTCTATAATGCCAGCGGCCCACACCAACCAAGCTCATCCTCAAATCCGCCGAGCGAGCTATACGCCCGGCATAACTCGGGCAAAAAAAACCAAGCCAAAGAGCAAAGCAAAGGAGGTAGCAACATCACTTACACCGATCTTCACTACGAATACAAAAACCAGTACTTCATCGACAAGAGACTTTGGTGGTACAAGAACCACAGACCACTCTAGCTTGATCTAGCACAACTGTTGACTTTTGCAGTGTCAAAGCTCAATATCACATCTTTCCAGGATTTCACTATATGAACACACAACACATTTCCAGACGACAATTCATCAACACCACACTAGTGACGGCCGCAGCAGCCGGTGCAACGTGGTTTGATATCCCCGAAATTCTCGCCGCCAGCGGGAAGAAGGCAGCACTCAACAAGTACGGTGGCTTCCCTATGGGCATCCAGAGCTACTCACTGCGGGGCTTTGGTGTGGATGGCGCAATCGAGCAAACCCACAAGCTTGGTGTGCACTTTATCGAGTTTTTCAGCGGTCATTTCCCGATCACAAAGGATAAAATCAAGATCGATGAGATGACTAAGAAACTGGACAAGCGAGACATGACGATAAGCGCTCACGGTGTCAATGGTTTCGGGGCTGACCACGACAAAAATGAAGTAGTATTCCAATTTGCAAAGATGGCTGGCATCAAAAACATATCAGCCAATCCGGCAGCAAATTCGTTCGACAGCCTGGACAAACTTGTGGCCAAATACGACATTCGTGTTTCCATTCATAACCACGGTCCGGGCGCCCTTTACGACAAGATCGACGACGGACTCAAGGCGGTGAAGGGCCACGACAAGCGCATCGGTTTTTGCGCTGACCTTGGTCACTACATTCGCTCGTCCGAAGATCCTGTCGAGGTGATTCACAAACTCGGCGACCGGCTGTACGGCATCCACCTCAAGGACTTCGCCGAACAAAAGAAAAAGACGCACGGCGTCATTCTCGGGAAGGGCTACCTCGATGTGCCCGGCGTGTTCAAGGCTCTTCGCAAGGTGAAATTTCCGGCCGATGGGGCGTTGAGCCTTGAGTACGAGGAGACACCAAACGACCACCCGAAATTACTCACTGACATTGGTGAATGCCTTGCCATTGCTGCTGAAGGAGCTATTAAAGCCAGGCAAGGTTAAGTCTAAATTCACACAAATCATGCAACGACGCGATTTCCTCAAATCCGGACTGGCCGCCACAGGTGCGGTTGGCTTCTCTGCCCTTGGCAAAGCACATGCTGACCATCATGACAGCGAACACGAGCACTACGAACTTCGTCACTGGCATATTCCCACAGCGGAAAAGAAAGCTGTTGTCGATCGCTTTCTAAAAAATGCGGTCATGCCGGCAATCAAACGAATTAATCTAGGCCCAATGGGCGTATTTCATTCGGCTGATCATCCTAAAAACAACAAAGATGAACAATACGACATTTGGGCACTCACCCCATTCAATAATCCGCAGGAGTTTTTCTCCCGCGATGAAAGACTTGTCGATGACGCGTTTATCGAAAATGCGAGCGAGTACTTGAACAGCCAGAAAACTGATCCTGCATACACCCGCATCACATCATCATTCATGCGAGCATTCGACGGTAAGCCCAAACTTGAGATTCCGATTAAAGGTAAACGCATCTTCGAACTTCGCGAGTATCAGAGCCATAACGAAATTAAAGCCCTGCTAAAGGTGCAAATGTTCAATGAAGGTGAAATCGCCATATTCAATGCCACCGGCCTGAAGTCGGTCTTTTTCGGCCAAACACTGATTGGCCCGAATATCCCAAACCTGACTTATATGCTCGTTTACGAAGACCAGAAGATGCGCGGCAAAAACTGGCAGGCATTCCTCAAACACCCGGAGTGGGATCGAATGAAGAGAATGGAAATCTACAAGGACACCGTGTCCAAGATCGTAGCACGATTCCTTGATCCAGCCCCCTACTCACAGGTTTGATTTTAAAATATGCTTCTTTGAAAAAATTAGGCTTAATATTGAGCCCGTTTATTAGAATTATATAATCTTTTTTAAGGTAAAGCACAACCACCGTTCAAACCAAATATGTTCAATCTCACAACCTGTAATTAGTCGTGACCTGTTGATATTTCGATCCCCTTCCGCCCGCCTTTTTTGACCAGTAACTCCGACACCGCTTTCCTTCCATCATAATTTGAAAATGTAATCCCCTTGCCCCGGATAAGGGCACAATCAAGCGGGGTCAAATTCTCAGAATCAAGGGTATTAACGGTAGCCCCTTTATCGATCAGCAATTCCGCAATTAACAGGTTACCGTTCAAAGCGGCAAAATGCAGGGCAGTCTGCTCACCGTAACTCGCCTCATCCAGTTTGGCCCCATGTTTAAGCAATATCTTGACTATCTCAATTTTACCCTGACACGTAGCGGCATGAAGCGGTGTAATTCCAAACTGGTTTTTAGAATCGACCGCCACACCTAAAGCCAAATAATTTTTTATGACAACCTTGTCTCCTTTGTCTACGGCGGCATGAAGTCGCAATTCAGGAACGGGCTGGTCTGCATGGCCATACTTACCTTTCGGTTCTTGGTGAAAAAGCAGGGGCACTTGATCCAAACTATTGGCGTTTTGTTCAGATGTACGACAGCCCGCGAGACAAACAACACAAGTTACAAAAATATATTTTATGAACATTAAATAAGATTCTCGATACAACAGCTTACCCGCGATCACCATAAACGATTATTCAAAGAAAGACTCCCCCATATTCGCCCTTCTTTGAATATGGATGACCATGCAAACAGGACCGCCCCTAAAAGGGCGGTCCTATCGCTCAATGCCAGAAAGTAGCTAGCCGTCTCTAC
>JASLKI010000327.1 GCA_030747575.1 Verrucomicrobiota bacterium
TGGAACCGGAGGAAGACCCTAAGCCCGACCCCAAACCTGATCCCCGTGAGATCGAGCCGATCGATCCGGAGAGCGACCTTGGCCGAGCGTTGGTCAAGGCGGCGACTGTCCTACTCGGGGATGAAGGTCTAGAGTTGGTGGATGATGTGATTTCCTTGAACCGGGTCAAGTTGGAGGAAGACGAATTTATTGAGGTGGTTCTTCACGCCAAGGATGCGGAGGGGAACGAGATGATGGTGCAGGCCGAAGTGGAGCAGGCCAATGACGGAAGCGTTGAAATACTCAACGTTAATATAGTGACGATCGAGAAGCCGGAGCCGGAACCAAATCCGCAACCGAGAGGGTATTGGATCACCAGCTACGAACTGCATGTGGTCGATTATACCGACATGTTCAATCCGGTGGTACGCGAGCCTGTATCAATTGCCGGGACACTGATCGGCACGTCGCACGGGGGGGCGCTTCTGTACACCCAAGGCGCACACTGGACGGACGAGCATAAGTGGGATGGCTACTGGTTTGACGCCAGTTCCTACGATGGCCTCGAGGCGTACCTTGTTGATTCTGTTGAGCAACCCAGCAGTTGGCCGCAATCGTACAAGGTCACCAGCGATGGCACGCTGTACATGACCTTTTCCGAGACCGAAAAAGGCGAACCCTCTGAGGACGGTGAGCCGCAGAATCTCACGACTTTTTACATGCAGTCCCTCGCACTCGACGAGACTGCCAAGTTCGCTTTGCTGGACGAGATTGAGCTGGAAACCGGCATCCAGCAGCTCGCCGATATCGGTGGCCGACTCGTGGGGCAGGACAACCAGCGCATGCTGCACCTGTTCGATACTGCCAACCCGGAGTCGCTCTCTGTCGCTGGGCAGGGTGGATTGGATGGTTGCTTGTGGTTCAATCTGAGCGGCGTCGCCGGCGACATCGAGTCTGGCCTGTGGCTGCCGCTTGGCAACTACGGCGCGGTGAAGATAGACTGGGAGGAGTAGCCCAAGCGCTTGGCCAAGCGGAAGGTGGCGACGGCTGCCCCAGCCGTCCGCACGAATTCAAAACTGCCGGCTCGGAGAGCCAGCCCACCCGTGTTCACTCGCCGTCCCTGAGTTGCTCCTCGATGTACGGCAGGTACACCGCCCGGATGTGCCGCGCCAAGTCCTGCGCGATTTTTTCGGAGCGATGCGCCACGAGACCGTTCTCCGATTCGTTCTCAATTGTCTTGGGGTCGTCCGGCGGTGACACCCGTTCGAAGTAGCGCTTGGCCTCCGCATACTCCTCGATGTGCATCTTGTGCCAGCCCACGTTGGCCACAGTCAGGTAGCCGTTGGGGTCGAGTTTTTCGGCCTCGGCAAAATATTCCCCGGCCTTGTCCGCTTGGCCAAGCTCATCCAGCGCCATGCCGAGGCGTGCGTGCGAATACGCGTCATACCGGTTCAGCGTGATGGCTTTCTTCAGCCAAGCAGCCGCTTTTTTCAGCTCGACCTTTCTCGTCGCCCGGCTTGACTCCATGGCCCTGCGCCGGTGGATTTCCCCCAGCATCCCGGCCGTCTCGAAGTTGGTCGGCTCAATCTCCAGTGCTTTTTTGAGGCCATCAATCTGCTTGGGGAACGACTCGGCTGACCGAGATGCCTCGAGCCGGCCGTGCTCTTGCGCCTGTTGTATTGCCTGTTGAACAAGCAAGCCCGACACACCGCAAACCAACACGGTCAGGAGCATTCGCACCGGCATTCGCACCGGCACCCAGTATCGCTCAGTGGCGAACCTGATGTACGCCGTCAACAACGCCGCCAGCGTGGCGGCCAGCATGGCGTTGGAGGGAATGTGCAGGTTGAAATCGACAAACGAGTGCAGCCCGATCGAGCCCAGCCCGATCGTGCTGCCCAGCACGAATGTCGCGCGGTTGCTGGTCTTGGCCGAGAGATCTCTGGAAGTGCGCTGCGAGTATTTCCAACTCTTGATAATCCCGGAAACCATGGTTCCCAACATCAACCCGACTAGCAGCATGCCGACCAGTCCCCAGTCCACCAGCGTGTTGAGATAATCGTTGTGCACCCTCACCGGTCGCGACTGCAGCCGCTCCGGCCGATACTCCGAAATGCGGTGATCGAAATGCCCCGGCCCGACGCCCAGTAGCTTTTCCTCATTCCACACATCGACCGCAGCGCCCCACAATTCAACCCGCGAGCCGACGTGTCCCGTCGTGCCCGGCTGGTTGACGTTCCGCAGCCGGTCCTGTGCGAAGTCTGATTTCAGCAAGAAAGCCCCGATAAGC
>JASLKI010000328.1 GCA_030747575.1 Verrucomicrobiota bacterium
CGCCGGCTTGGTCGAGGACAGCGAGATGCCGCCGGAAGGCAAGGCACCGGCCTTGAGCCGCGAGGAGATTGGCTTGGTTCGCGGTTGGATCGACCAGGGCGCGGCGTGGTCGCAGCCGACTGAAACGGTTTTCACCGCCGAGCCAATGGCGCGGTATATCACTATCAGCGGCAGCGAGGAGGCGTTCCGCCAACACTGGGGCATGACCGGGGGACTCTCGCTCGGGCTTGGCCAAATCACCGCCACCGGCCAGACCAAGGGCGGCGCGAACGTCGAGTTTGACGGCCGCTATATCGGTGGCGACGAGGATCACCTGACGCGGCTGCGCATCGACCGTCCCGGCTTGGGCTACGTGGAGGTTGGCTACGAGTCGTGGCGCGAGTTTGGCCTCGGCACTGGTGGCTGGCTCGACGGCATGGAGCACTCGCCGTTCAGCATGGCCAATGCGCCGTACCTCGACCACGAGCGCGTCTGGCTCGCCGCCGGCTTGGCCAGGCGCGACGCGCCGAAGCTCGATTTCACCTACGAACGCGTTGGCCGCAACGGCCGCCTGGCCACGCAGCAGTGGGGCGGCGTGCCGGTTGGCGAATTTGAGACGCGCGCCATTTATCCGGCGCCCAAGTCTGTGGATGAGACGATTCATCGCCTATCGCTTCGTGCCGAACACGAGATCGGCGACACACAGATCGAGGACGCGCTGACGATCGAGATTGGTGAGTCGGCAACGGAGCGCGCTCACACCGATTTTTTCAATTTGCCGACGACAGGAGGCAAGCCGGACTACCTCACGCAGATCGGCGAGGAGAGCGAGTTCAACCGCGGCGCGAACTCTCTTCGGCTGACGCGGCAGTTGAAGGATTGGTGGCACGTGTCACTGGGCCATCACTTCACCAAGTTCGACAGCGACGGGGGACTCGAGGTCGTTTCCCTGTCGCCGAACGATCCCGGCGAGGTGCCGTGGATGGGCGATCGCAGCAACGCCATCCGCACAAAGCAACGTTCGCATTTTCTTAACGCGACGACGCTGATGGGGCCGTGGCGGAACCTCACGCTGAGCGGCGGTGTGCAGGGCGAATCGACCCACCGGGAGGGCATCGCCACCGGCTTGGCGCTGGGGTCGTCTCCGGCGAGGTTTGCGTCGGGACAGGATCGTGCCGGCGTTGAGGGCAATGTGCAGTTGAGCTATACAGGCCTGAAAAACACCGTGCTCACACTCGGCGCGCGTTTGCGTGGGGAGAGCATCGATCTGCGCGAGGACGGACACATCGATAGTGAGTGGGGCGCGGAGGGGTTCATGCGCGAGAGCGATGAGACCGGGCGGTTGACGCAGTATCGCGCAGGGCTCGCGTGGTCGCCGAATGCCGAGTGGCTCGTGCGCGGCGGCTTTAAGTGGCGCGACTCGCGCAGCGATTACGGTCATCCGCTCGACACCGATCTCTCGGACGAACCGGGCAACGGCTATCCGGCGCACATTAACCGCCGCCGCGCCCGTGGTGATGTGATCGACCTTGGCTTCACGTGGCGGCGGTTTTCGAAATTCCTTCCGAGTTTTCGTTGGGAGCGGCATCGCACCGACTACGAACTGGGCACGCAGTCGTTCGACGAGCCGTGGGGCGGCTCGAGCCGCGACGGTGGCCGTTATTGGGCTGGCAAACACGAGTCGGACGTCTTCAGTTTGTCGATCGTCTCACTCCCGCACTCCCGCTTGGTTGCCACCACCAGTATCGGCTATACCGACACGTGGTCCGGCACGATCGAGTCGCCGGCGCTTGGTCTGCAGCCGTTCGAGGGCGACGTTTGGTTTTACGTCGATCATCTCAGCTACGCGCTTGGCCAGGCGACCGACCTGACATTGGTGCGCTCCTATTATCGGGTGGATTACGGCGGCTCGAATCTCCCCGGTGCGATCTCCTACGGGCTGGACGCCGAGCGCTACGGCATCGTACTTGGCATCCGGCATCGGCTAGGTCAGGCGGCGATGTTCAACGTGCAGTACGGCTGGTTCAATAACGACGAACCCAGCGCCAACGGGGCGCACGACTACAACGCCAGCATGATCCTCGCCACCCTCAGCATCGATTTGAATTGACCGGCCGGGTTTGACAACATGAGAGCGTTCGGTCAATTTTCACTGAACCAGAGACATGACGATACCAGGCAAACCAACTGATCCGCAAAACCCGCTGGGCGACCTTGAGGAATGGGACGACTTTGTGAAGGAGCGTTATCCCAAGCCGGCAGACGCCGAGTCGTTGGTCGGCACCAACCAGAACAAAACCGAGGAACAGTTTCGTGACTACGAGATGGAGGCTCGTTCGTCTGTGCGCGATTTTTACCGACTCAATCACAGGGGACAGACACTCGATTTTGTCCGCCAAAAACGGGATGAGTACCTCAAGCTGGAGCGCCGCGAGATGAGCGTCTGGGAGGCGGCCGAGTTTCTTAACACACTAATTGATGACAGTGATCCGGACACCGACCTGTCGCAGTTGGCTCATTTGCTCCAAACCTCCGAGCAGATTCGCAGCGACGGCCATCCTCGCTGGTTCATCCTCGCAGGTTTTATCCATGACCTCGGCAAGGTGCTGTGCCTATTCGGCGAACCACAATGGGCCGTGGTGGGAGACACATTCCCGGTTGGTTGCGCTTTCTCCGACAAGATTGTATTTCCCAATTATTTTGACGATAACCCTGATAAACAAGATGCTGGGTTGCAAACGCCGCTGGGTATCTACGAGGAGGGATGCGGACTCGATAAAGTGATGCTTTCGTGGGGGCACGACGAGTACATCTACCACGTCACGAAGGATCACATGCCGCTCGAGGCGCAGTACATGCTGCGATACCACTCGTTTTACCCTTGGCACCGCGAGGGCGAGTACAACCAGTTCACAAACGAGCAGGATCGTGGGATGCTCAAGTGGGTGCTTGAGTTCAATCGCTACGACCTCTACACCAAGAGCCACGAGGCGCCTGATGTCGAGGCACTGCGGCCGTATTACGAGGATCTCATCGCGGAGTTTTTCCCGGCCAAACTCCGCTGGTGAGCGGCAAGAATCACAAGGTTGCGGCGCTGCTGAAAAGTGTGGAAACAGGTCCGCACGACCCCCACTTTGCTGGGTACTTTCGCTGTTTCAACGAGCAGAAATTTTACGAGGCTCACGACGTCTTGGAGGCGTTGTGGCTTCAGGATCGCAATGGCCCGGACGGCGATTTTTTCAAGGGTTTGATCCAGTTTGCTGGCGCGTTTGTGCACCTGCAAAAAAAGCGTCCGCGTCCGGCGTGGAAACTGTTCCGACTGTGCACCATCTATTTGGCCAAGTATCCGTCGCCGCACCTCGCGCTAGATGTCGCAAACGTCCTGCGCTTGGCCAAGCGCTGGGGCGAAGCCGCCCAGGCCGTGGAGTGCGAGGGCGGCCTCTTGGTAAAGGAACAGCCGCCCAAGCTGAGTCTGTCGGGCTTTATGAGTTTCAAGTTTCAAGTTTGAAGTGCAACCAGCTGAAAGCTGAAAATTCCCATCCAAATTTTTTCCGCCTTGCGTCAACGCCGTGCCGCGGCCCAAGCTGCCCGTCCATCGCGTGGTTGCCCGTGTGACATTGGACGTCGCCGTCCGCCGGGAGTTTGATTACCTCGTGCCGGGGGAGCTGGAGTCCAGCGTCCACGAAGGCACGCGGGTCAAGGTGCCGTTCGGCCCGCGCGTGGTGATGGGCGTGGTGACGAAAGTGCTCGACGAGTCGTCGCGCGGCAACCTCCGCGAAATCATAAAGACGGTTGGCGGCCAGACGCTGGTCACGCCGCCGATTCTACGACTTGTCCGTTGGATCGCCGACTACTACTGCTGCGCTCCCGAGGTGGCGATGAAGGCGGTGTTGCCTGCCGCCGTTCGCAAGGAGGCGGAGGGCTGGCGCGAGCGGTTGTTCGTGCGGGCGCTGCCGGTGCACGACGAGTTACCCAAGCTGACCAAGCGGCAGGCTGACCTTTGGAACATTGTCGAGGAGTGGCGGGAGCTGCCGCTGCAGGAGTTGGTGCGCCTGGCCGGGACGACGTCATCAACCATTCGCAAACTCGAGGACAAAGGGCTGGTTTCCATTGCGCCGCAAATTTCCGAGCGCGATCCGTATGGCAAGGAGCACATCCTCCCGTCGGAACCGCTTGAGTTGAACGCCGAACAGGCGACTGCGCTGAAGGCGGTCATCGGGGCGATGGAGCGCCTGGCCAAGCCGGCCGGCGACGAGGCCAAGCCCGAAGGCGACAGTGTGTTCCTGCTGCACGGCGTGACCGGCAGCGGCAAGACGGAGGTGTATCTGCAGGCGATCGCGCACGCGCTTGGCCAAGGGCAGGGCGCCATCGTACTCGTGCCGGAGATTTCGCTGACGCCGCAGACAGTCGAGCGGTTCAAGGCGCGATTCAGCCACGGG
>JASLKI010000329.1 GCA_030747575.1 Verrucomicrobiota bacterium
ACCCCTGGACCCGGGCGTGAAGATCAACGCCAACACATGGCACCGCGTAGTTCTGGCCCTTGATCTGGCCAGTGGTCTTTACGAGAAATACGTGGATGGTGTTTATCATTCCAAACAGAACAACGGGGGCCTTGACGGACGCCAGGCTGCCAAGGATACCATCTGGCTTTTCAACGATAATGACGGTGAGAACGGTGAGGCCTTCGTGAGCAGTATCGCCGTCTACGACCGCAAACTCACCGCTGATGAGGCGGCAATACTCGGTTCGGCAAAAGCATTAGGAATTCCTGAGAGCCTTGAATTTGTTCCGGAAATCCTCGACTTATTCTTTTATCAATATGCTGAGGGAAGCAGTTACAATAAGCTCCTAGAAATACATAATCCCACTGATTCAGAGATAGATTTGTCAGGTTATGCATTTCCCAATCAAAACAATGGTGCCGATTCTGCAGATAGTTTTGATTACTGGAATAGCTTCCCGGCGGGCGCAGCGATTGCTCCAGGCGGGAACTTCATAATTGCTCATCCAGATGCTGACCCTGCAATCGTGGCGGTCGCTGACCATTTCCACAAATACCTCAGCAACGGTGATGATGCCTATGCACTGGTAAAAGGAACAAAGGAAAGCTATGAAGTAATTGATGTTATCGGCGACATAGCCGGAGACGACCCAGGAAGCGGTTGGAGTGTGGCAGGAGTATCAAACGCAACCAAGGATCACACATTAACCAGAAAGAGTATTATCAATCGAGGCAATACCGATTGGATGGCATCAGCGGGAACAAATCCAGATGATTCAGAGTGGGTAATCCTGGATAAAGATGTATGGGATGGAATCGAAAGCATCCCCACAATATCCGTTACCAGAGAAGTAGATGGGGCAATAAAGATTGAGTTTGAAGGCAAACTTCAATCCTCGGCCAACACCACAGGGCCTTGGGAGGACATTGATACCAACAGCCCAACGTCGATCACTGCGGAGGAGGCACGCCAGTTTTATCGCACCCGGAATTAATCCACCAAACGATTGAGCAACTTCACTGGATCGGTCTCGGTGAAAAAAAGTTTATCCAGTTCATAGCGCAGGAAATCGTCCCGCTGCATCGTCTTAAAAAAACTCATAACTCCGTCGTAAAACCCGCCGACGTTGAGCAGCGCAATCGGTTTGTCGTGATAACCGAGTTGTCGCCATGTCACAGCCTCGAAAAATTCCTCCATTGTACCGATGCCGCCCGGCAGCGCGATGTACGCGCCGCATAGCTCGTGCATTTTCGCCTTGCGCTCGTGCATGGTGGCGACAACATGCAAGTCGTTGAGCCCTTGGTGCGCCAACTCGCGGTCCACCAGCTTTTCCGGGATGACCCCAATCGCACGGCCATCTTGCGCCAACACTGCATCTGCCAAAACCCCCATCAGGCCGACATTGCCTGCACCGTAAACCAAGCCCAACCCCCTTTCGGCCATCGCTTGGCCAAGGGCGCAGGCAGCCTCGGCGTACGCGGGGTTGCTCCCCTCCGCCGCGCCGCAAAAAACGCAGACGCTGTTGATGCTTCCCCCCATTTGCCCGGCAGTCACGGTTTTACCCGGTGACCGGTTCGCTTGGCCCACTCACCCCAGTCGTCGGCCAATCGCTTGGCCAACGCTGAGTTCGTTTGCGCCAGTTCGTTCATCTCCGTTCGATCCGCTTCCAAGTCAAACAGCGACCACTTTTTGTCGAGCTTGTCCCAGACA
>JASLKI010000330.1 GCA_030747575.1 Verrucomicrobiota bacterium
GGACAGCTCCTTTTTCATCCGGCGCGAGTCACAATGCGGACAACCCGGCAGCCGGGTTTCGCCGCTGGAACGAACCAGATGCTCACTCGTTTTTCGGCACTTCCCGCAGGTATATTCGTAAAGTGGCATCGCCGGTGGGGATTAAATTTCCGGAGCATGGTCAGCGTCAACCACCTCGAAGATGTAGCCGTTGGGATCGCGGAAAAAGAATCGCTCGAACGGGGTTTCGCGGATGGGGTCAATCAGTTCCGCGCCGCGCTTGGCCAAGCGCTCCTTCAATGCGGCAAAGCCGTCCGCCGGATACTCGACCGCGAAGTGGCGGCCAAACTCCCGCTCGAAATCGGATGGCTCAAAATCCGGCACGCGAAGCAGATGCAGTTCCTGCCCGGGCGCGATGCGCAGCCAGGCCGCCTCGACGTCGATGTTGCCGGGGCGCTCGATCGGCTTCCAGCCAAGCGTCCCGGCGAAAAAGTCTCGCGACGCAATGACATCGCGCGTGGCCAAGGTAAGGTGGGCAAAACTCATCAATCAGGAAATGGGGTAATCCTCAATCTCGGCGGTGACACAAATCTGCACGGCGGCGTTGAGCGGCATCTCGTCGACGCCAATGGCCAAGCGGGCGTGGCTGCCGCGCTCGCCAAAGACGACGTTGAACAGTTCGGATGCGCCATTGAGCACCTGCGGGTGACCTCGAAAACCGGGCGCAGTGTGTACGTAGCCGTCCACCTTCACGATGCGCCTCACTCGATCGAGGTCACCGGCCGCCGCCTTGATCTGAGCGATGGCGTTGATGGCGCATTGGCGCGCCGCCTGGTAGCCCTGATCCTCAGTGATCTCCTCGCCGCACCGGCCGGCGAAGGCCATTTCCCCATCACGCCACGGCAGCTGGCCTGAAGTGATAACGAGATTGCCGGTGCGCATCCACGGCTCGTACGCGGCCACGGCCGGTGGAGGCGGTGGCAACTCGATGCCAAGCTCGGTTAGTTTTGATTCAATGCTCATGAGAAAAATTTTGGGAAGGCGGACTTGGTCGCGGCGATGCCCCGGTTGATGTAGTCTAGGTCGCCGGCGATGCTGAACAGTTGGCAGCCCAACTCGCGGCACTTGAGCGCGAACTCCTCCGTCCGGGAGAGAGCTCCCCATGGTTTTCCGTTGGCCTTGGCCGCAGCGGCGATGCGCTCGATGGCGCCCAGCACGTGCGGATCCATCGGGTTGCCCGGCTTGCCGAGATTGTTGGAAAGATCGCTTGGGCCGACGAACAAACAATCGACGCCCTCCACCGCCGCGATGCCCTCGACGCACTCGACCGCCTCGGCGGTCTCGATCTGGATTACGGTCCAGCGGTCGCGGTTGCAGTCGGCGACGTGCTCGGGCGCCGGCTTAGAACCGAACTCCGCCTCGAAGTTGCCGAGGAACATGCCTCGCTCGCCAACCGGGTGATACTTCATCCAGCGCACCGCCTGCTCGACCTCGGCAACGCTGCGAACCTGCGCCATCATGATGCCGCTCGCCCCGCCCTCCATCGGGCGCATCACCGTGGCGTAATCGGTCGGAGCCACCCGCGCAAAGGCATCCAGCCCGGCAGCGCGGCAGGCCAACAGGAGCAACTCCAGTTCCTGATTGGGCAGCCCGGAGTGCTCCTGATCAATCCATACGCCATCGAGATTGCCGAACTTTCCGGCGACTTCTATAAGTTTCGGACTCGGGAAGGCGCTGATCGCCATCACGCAAACCTCCTGTCCCCCGGCCATTTTTTGCTTAAGCGTCTTGATGGGCATCAGCCCGGGGAAGATAAAAGCCGCGCTCCCGGAACACAAGCCACCCGCTTGGCCAAGCGCGGATTCGGGATCGATCCATTTTGGCGGCGAGGATAGTATCAACGGCGTGAACCGGATCAACCAGCGTACATTCATCAAGCGCACCGGCCAGGGGCTGGCCGGCTTGGCCGTCGCACCGGTCGCCTTGGCCAAGCCGAAAGCCAAGCCGGTGGCAACGTTCTCGATCGTGGGCTTCGACCCGCTCACCGGCGACCTCGGCGTGGCGGTACAGAGCAAGTTTTTTGCGGTCGGCAGCGTGGTGCCGTGGGCCAAGGCCGGGGTCGGCGCCATTGCCACCCAATCGTACGCCAACGTGACCTACGGTCCCGGCGGTCTCGAACTCCTGGCCAAGGGCAAGTCAGCCAGGGAAACGGTCGAAACGCTAACCTCGGCGGATGGAAACAAACAGCGGCGGCAACTCGGCATCGTCGATGCCAAGGGCAACAGCGCGTCGTTCACCGGCAGCGGCTGTCACCCATGGGCCGGGCACATCGAGAAGTCTAATTTCTGCGCGCAGGGAAATATTCTCACCGGCAAGGAAGTCGTGGACACCATGGCCTCCAGCTTCAAGCAATTGAAAAAACAGGCCAAAGGCGGACTGTGCGACTGGCTGGTTGATGCGTTGACGGCGGGGCAGGACGCCGGTGGCGACTCGCGCGGCCGGCAATCGGCCGCCCTGCTCGTGGTACGAAAGAAGGGCGGCTACGGTGGAGTCAATGACCGATTCATCGACCTCCGCGTGGACGATCACAAAACACCGATCGTGGAGTTACGCCGCCTGTTGCAATTACACAAAAATCTCTTCAAACGAGCCCACGCTAATCCACCGAAAGGGTAAAAAGGTAGTAGGGACGGTTATCCCCAACCATCCGTTGTTATACTATTTTGCGGCTCGGCGCTTGGCCACCACGCGCTTAATGATCTCGTCGGTAGAGACGCCGCAAAGGATGACCATGCCGATGATGGCATACTCGAGGTGGGTGGAGATGCCGAGCAGGTTGATGGAGTTTCGCAGCAGGCGAATGACCGCCGCGGCGATGATCACTCCGAGGATGGTTCCCTGCCCTCCGCGCAGACTGCACCCTCCCAGCACGGCTGCGGCGATAGCGTAGAGTTCGTAAAACTCACCGGTCTGAGCTGGTTGCACGGAGTCCAACTCGTAAGCAAACAGAAGCCCGGATAGTCCAGCCAAAAAAGAGCAGATCACATAGGCGGTGATCTTCAATCGGTCGGTCCCGATGCCGCTATACCGGGCGCCTTTCTCGTTGTTGCCAAGGGCCAACAAATATCGCCCCCAGATGGTTCGATTGAGAAAAATCGCGGCCAAAACAGCCACGACCACCAGGAAGAAAAACGGCGCGGGCAAACCGAATGAGCCGATGGCGAGTTTGCCACTGAACAGCGAGTTCAGCGTCGCCGTGTCGCCGTAGCCCATGCTCTGGTTGTCGGTAGCCCAGCGGGAAATGCCACGGTAAAACAGCAGCCCGCAAAGCGTCACCACGAACGGCTGCAGTTTCATCTTGGTGACCAGTAGGCCGTGAACCAAGCCGATACCCAGCGAAAGGCCGATCAACACAAGTACAGCCACCAACGGATCCCACGCACTCTTGACCATAAGCGCCATCAGCGATGCCACGAGACCAATCACCGATCCGATAGACAGATCGATCCCGCCGGTGATGATTACAAACGCCACACCGATGCCCATGATGGCGTAGAGGCTGGACCACTTGAGCAGGTTTTGGAGGTTGTATGCACTCAGGAAGTTTTCGTTACTCAACGCCGTGAAACCAAAAATAAAAATGAACAAGCCCAGAATTCCGAGTATGTTTTTATTCATGATGATCGGGTCAGGCGGCGGCCTTGTTTCCGGTGGCCAATTGCATTACGGCTTCTTCGCTGAGTTGATCGCGAGCGAGTTCGCCGGTGATGACGCCCTCGTGCATGACCAGCGCTCGGTCGGCCATGCCGAGCACCTCCTCCATTTCGCTGGAGACAAATAAAATCGCCACGCCGCCGGCGGCCAGTTCCTCCATCAACCTGTAAATTTCCTGTTTCGAGCCGACATCGATGCCCCGAGTCGGCTCGTCAAGCAGCAGCAGGCGCGGCTTCATCGCGAGCCACTTGCCGAGAACCACCTTCTGCTGGTTCCCGCCGGATAGATACTGGACGACCTGCTCCAATCCGGGCGTCTTGATGTCCATCTTTTTCACCATCTCGGTGGCCACCTCGATCTCCGCGCCGAAATCAATTGCACCGGCTTTCTGGTCCATGCGAAGTCGCGGGAGGCTGGCATTCTCACGGACACTCATCTCGAGAATGAGCCCGTGTTGTTTGCGATCCTCCGGCGCAAGGACGATGCCGAACTGGATCGCCTCAAGGGGTGTCTTGGGGTGGACCACTTTGCCGGCGATCTTCAGAGTTCCGCCAACAGCCGGGGTGACTCCGAACAACGTCTCGAGGAGCTCGGTGCGCCCTGCGCCAACCAGCCCGGCTATGCCGACAATCTCGCCTTCGCGAACCGAAAAGGACAAACCGATTCGGGGATGCGCCGGCGTTCTCAGGTTTTCGGCCTCGATCACCACACTACCCGGTTCGGTCGTGTTGCGCTGATAGAATTGCGAGAGATCGCGACCGACCATCAGCTTGACCATGGCGTTGTGGCTGATCTGCTCCCTGGCCAGTTCGCCGGCATTTTCGCCATCGCGCAGGACGACGACCCGGTCCGCGAGCACCATCACCTCACCCAACCGGTGGGAAATGTAAATGATACTGATCCCCTGCGAGCGCAGATCGTGAACGACCTTGAAAAGCGTCTCGCTCTCAGTCTGCGAAAGGCTGGAAGTCGGCTCGTCCATGATGATGATCCGCGCGTCGACCGACAGTGCCTTGGCGATCTCCACCAACTGCTGATGGCCGATCGTGAGATCCGCCACAAGAGTGTCGGTGGGGAAATCCAGCCCAACGCGCTTGAGGTGGCCAGCGGCCTTGGCGTGGATTTGTCCGCTATCGATGAAGCCGGCCGTGTGCGGCTCGATGCCGAGAAAAATATTTGCTGCGATGTCAAGGTTGCCGGCGAGGTTCAGCTCCTGGTGAATCAGCGCGATGCCGTGGGCCTGCGCGTCCCGCACGGATTGAATCCGAACCTCCCTGCCCTCGATCCGGATGGTTCCCGCGTTCGGTGTGTGCACCCCGGCGAGGATTTTCATCAGTGTGCTTTTGCCGGCACCGTTTTCGCCGACCACCGCCAGTACCTCACCCCGGTTCAGAGTAAGATCGACGTTGTGAAGTGCGCGGACGCCCGGAAACTGTTTCTCTAGAGCCGTGACATCGAGGAGCGGTGTTTGAGCAACCTCCATTATTTCTGGGCACCCAACTCGGCCATCTTCCTTTTCTCGGCCCAGAACTCGTCGACATTTTCCCTCGTAATGATTCTGTAGCCAACGTCGATAAACTTGTTTTCGGGGATCACCGAGGTATCGCCATCGACCAGCGCCTTGAGCACGCGCACCGACTCGTAGCCGTACTTCCACGGCTGCTGACTGATGGTGCCGTGGGCGTTGCCGTCCTTGATCGCCTGCAACAGTTCATCCGCCTCGTCGAAGCCGCACACTTTTATCTGGCCAAGCTTGCCGGCCTCCTTGATGGCCTCGAGGCACCTCGGTGGGTTGTAGGCGAACAGCCCTACCATGCAAGCCAGCTTCGGATGCTTGGTGATGGCGTCCTCGGCGTTGGACTTGGCGGTGTCCATGACGAAGTTATCCGTGCGGGTGTCGAGCACCGTGTACTTGTCTCCCTTAAACACCTTGGACACTTCGTCGAACTTCACTTGGCCAAGCGTTTGATGCGGGCGCTCCAGTAGCTCGTCAATGACGCCCTGCCGGCGCTGCCGAGCGTTGAGCTGCTCCAGTCGGCCGACAAAAATCATCACCTCGCCTCCATCCGGGATCGCCGCCTTGACCAGTTGGCCAAGCGCGCGACCCGCCTTGTAATTATCGGTGCCAATGTATAGCAACCGATCGCTCTTGGGTGCATCCGCATCATGAGTGACCAGCACAGTCTGCTTGGCAGCTTCATTGAGGAAAGGTGTCTGATTCTCAGCATCGACAGGGCTAACAGCCATACCCTTGATGCCCTTGGCCAGGAGCGTTTCCATTATGCTTTTTTGGTCGGCCAAGCCCTTGGTTGGCATGTGGATCTCGCACCGAACGCCAAATTTCTTCTCCGCCTGGTGCACTCCCGCCGCGCAGAGATCCCAGAACGGATCGATGCCGTTGGTCACGTAGGCGATAGTGGCGTCTCCGCCGCCGCTTGAGGTTTTCGGCGAACACGCCACCGCGACTACCAAGGCGGTTGCCGCTGTCCAAAGGGTTACTTTTTTTATCATATTTATATGGGGGGGGGGTGAAAAATTAGTGCACGGTCACGCCGCCGTTGACGTGGATGTTTTGGCCGGTGACGAACGCCGACGCCTCGCTGGCAAGATAAACAATCGTGCCGGCCAAGTCCTCCGGCTTGCCCCAGCGCTGCATCGGGATGGAGGCGAAGTAGCCGTCTTTCAAATCCTGCGGGTCGTTCTCGTGGCGCTCCACCGGGATCCAGCCCGGCGCGACCATGTTCACCGTGATGTTCCACGGTGCCAACTCGTGCGCGAGGCTGCGGTTGAACCCGTTCTGCCCGCCCTTGGCCGCCACGTACGCCGTGAACGGAGTGATGCCCAGGTGAACGACCTCCGAGCCGATGTTAATGATGCGGCCCCAGTGCTGCTGCTTCATGTGCGGCAGCACGGCACGCGTCACGAGGTAAGGGCTCTTAATGAAAAAATCGAGCATGCTCTGGTAGAAATCCCAGTCGTATTCCTCGATCGTTTTCTGCGGCTGCGCCGGCGTGGCGTTGAGCACCACGATGTCCACCGGGCCAAGCTTTTCGCCAGCCTCGGCGACGAGGCGGTTCACCTCGGCCTCGTCAGTCACGTTGGCGCGGATCATCGCCCCCTCGGCCCCGGTGGCCTCAAACTCTGCGAACGCCTTGGCGGCACGCTCCTCATTGTTGCTGTAGTTCAACGCCACCTTGGCGCCCGCTTGGCCAAGCGCCATCGCCATCCGCTTGCCCAATCCGGTCGAACTGCCAGTGACCAGTGCCGTCCTGCCCTTGAGTGAAAATTGCTCCGTGCTCATTCGTGCTTCGAGAGGCGGAGGACGATACCAAAGCGCACGCGGAATGAAAACCGCTTTCTGCCGCCAAGCGCTTGGTCAAGCGCGAAATCAGCCGCCGCGGACTTCAGAAGCGGTCAGGTGGGTGAGATCGGCCACGGCCCAATCCGGCTCACAGGCCCGAAGCGCCTCCAGCGTCGCCCCGCCCGTGGCCACAGCCAGCGTGCGCGCGCCGATGTGTTTGCCGCAGGCGACGTCCTTGGGCGTGTCGCCGATTACGACGATCTCCGCGCCGCCCAGTTTGCGCTCGAGGTACTCACTGCCCTTGGCGGCGGCGGCGGCGGCGATGAGGTTGCGATCCTCGTTGTCGTCGGCAAAGCCGCCAAGCGCAAACCGATCCCACAGCCCGTACGCACCGAGCTTGCGCATGGCTCCGGCGCGGATGTTGCCGGTCAGCAGGCCAAGCGCCGGCGCGTCCGGCAACGCCGCCAAGCCGTCGAGCAACCGCATCACGCCAGGGAACGGCCCGCCCTCGTTTGTGTCGAGATGACTGTCCACAAGGCGAAGGTAGTGGTTGAAAAACGACTCGCGGTTTTCCGGCGTGTGCCCGACGCCGTTCTGTTCGCACAACTCGCGAAAGAGCGAGTAGTCGGTGCGCCCCGCGAACTTGATCTTGGCCGTGGCATCGGCGATGCCGAACGCCGCTTCAAATGCCTCTCCAAACGCCTTCATCCCGGCGCCGCCGGTGCTGACCAGCGTACCGTCGATGTCGAACAACACGAGCCGCACCGAGACGGCCGCGGACGGGCTACTCATCCGCGCTTGGTGGGGTGGGTTGCTGCCGTCCACGTTGCCGCACCATGAACTCCTCCACGGCGAGCTCGTTGTCACCGGCCCGCTTGGCCACTTTCAGGAGTTTGTTCATTATGGACAACTCCTCAAGTTGCTCGTCCAAAAACCACGTCAGGAAATTCTCGGTGATGTGGTCGCCCTCGGAGGCGGCCAGCTTCATGAGGCCGTTGATCTCCTTGGTCACTTTCATCTCCCAGTCGAGCGACAACTTGGCCGCCGCCACGACGGAGGACACCGTGCTGAGTGGTGCCTCGATGGCAGGGATTTCCAGCTTGCCGTTGAAGGCCACCACGTGGTTGATGAACCTCTCGGCGTGGTCGCGCTCGTCCTCGGCCTGCGCCTTGAAAAACGCCGCCAACTCGCTCAACCCCTCCACGTCAAAATAGGTCGAGATCGTGAGGTACTGGAGATAAGCGCCGAGTTCCACTCCGATCTGCTTGTTAATGGCCTGGTTGACCGTTGAATTTATTTGCATCGTTCCGCCTCCGCCTTTGCCGTAAGGATTCATCCCCCAAGGGGAACGCCCTCGCAAAAGGAGGGAGTGAATATCCGATGCACAACTCAAAAAGTCAACCCGTCACCAGCACTGATGTCTGGAAGACGTGGTTCCCTCTCGCCCTGAGCTGGCTGATGATGGGCATCGAGTTGCCGCTGCTTAGCGCCGTGGTGGCGCGCCTGGCCAACCCGGAAGTCAACCTCGGCGCGTACGGCGGCGTGGTATTCCCGCTCTCGCTGCTGATCGAGGCGCCGATCATCATGCTGCTCACCGCCAGCACCAAGCTCAGCCGCGACCTCGCCTCGTACAAAAAACTGTGGCTCTTCATGATGATCGCCGGTGGCGGCCTGTCGGCGCTACACCTGCTCGTCGCCGTCACGCCGCTGTTCGACCTGCTTGTCGGCGGACTGCTCGGCGTCGAGTCAGACATCCTCGAGGCGAGCCGACTCGGCATGATCATCATGACGCCGTGGACGTGGGCCATCGCCCACCGGCGATTCAACCAGGGCGTGCTGATCCGGTTCGGCCACTCGAGAACCGTCACTTGGGGCACGATCACCCGCCTCTTCGCCGTCGTATCGGTGCTGTTCATCTGCCACGCCATGGCCAAGCGCGTCGGCCTGCCGGAGCTTGGCATCATCGCCGCCACGGCAGCCGTCTCCGCCGGCGTGGTGATCGAGGCCATTTACATCGCGTGGAAAGTTCGGCCTATCGTTCGCGACATCCTGCCCACGGCGCGGTCCAACGAGCCGCCCCTCAACCGCAAACGGTTTCTCACATTTTACATTCCGCTCGCCTTGAGCCCGCTGCTTGGCCTCGCCGCGCAGCCAATGCTCACCGCCGGCATCAGCCGCATGCCATCGCCAACCGAGTCGCTGGCCATCCTCCCGGCACTCAACGGCTTCACGTTTTTGTTTCGCTCGATCAGCCTCGCCTTTCTCGAAGTCGTGGTGGCGCTGGTCGAGCGGCCCGGAGGCTACACAGCTCTGCGGCGCTTCGCATGCCAGGCCGCGCTGGTCGTGTTCTGCCTGCAACTGCTGATCGTCGCCTCGCCGTTGGCCAACGGCTGGTTTGGCACCGTCAGCGGCCTCAATACGAACTTGACCAAGCTTGCCTCCCAAGCCGTCTGGGCGGCGTTGACACTGGCCGCGTTCGGCTTTGGCAGCAGCTTTTTCCAGGGACTGCTCGTGCACTCGCACAGCACCCGCAGCGTCACCGAGTCAGTGGCGATGTTTCTCGTGGTGATCGTGGCGGGGCTGACCGTGGGGGCGCACGGCGACTGGCTGGCCGGAGCCATATTCGCCTACATCATCTATTCGCTTGGCCAGGCGGCGCAGTTCGGGTGGCTCTATCACCGCAGCCGCCCCGACCGCCAAGCGCTTGGCCAGGCAGAATAACTTCGAGGACCTAGTGCGTTCCTCTTGGCCAAGGTCACAAAACCGTCACAAATGTAATTGACCTTGAACGCGCCGCCGGCTTGTGCCTTAATGCACTCGTTGTTGATTGAAGGTCGATCAGCACGGAAGAAAGGAAACAGAAAATGGCACACTTCGTGAAACTGACACAGGCTTCGCCGACCGGTTGTACCGAGGAAGATTCCAGGATTCTGTTCAACCTCGACACGGTCATCTCCGTTGAACCGGTGGGTGACCAGACAATGATCCAGACCCGATGGGGACGGATGACTGTCAGCGAGAATCTGGACACGATCCTGAATCTGGCGAACGCAGACCGGGGTGGCTTCAAGGCCCCCCAACTCGATTCGTTCACCCGAATCAACGAGGAGTCACTCTCCTTGTAACGCACGGGCGAAGGCCCGATTTGGAAATACTGAATAAGAACTGACCCGCAGCCGGTTGCTCCCAAAAGGACGCCGGCTGCGTTTGTTTTTGGGTGGGCTTTCGCGGGAGCGTTTTGCGGTCCGGTTCTCTGCACCGCTTTGGGGACAGTACAATGAGCCGGTTGTTTGCCAGTTCAAAATAATCCTGTCCATTCATGTTCCAATTTGGTCAGGAAAAATAAACAAGGATAGACAGGATTGGAGTGACCACCGAGTGCACTTGGCCAAGCCTGTTCAACTTCATCCGGCCTTCGGCCACCTTCTCCCTCGAGGGAAAATGGATTCTCTAGTTTCATTCGTGTTTCTTCGCGTGAATTCGCGGTTCAAAACAAAATATCCAGCCAAGCGCTACCGGCGTTGGAAGTAGCCTCTTTGTTTTTCGCTGATGGGCATGTTGAGGCGTTCCATCACCTGCATCATGTCCTCCCAGACGTGGCGCTTGATCGCCCACGACTGGTTGCGCAGCAGGTAGGACGGGTGGAAGGTGGGCATCACCGGCACGCCGCGGTACGCCTGCCAGTTGCCGCGCAGTCGCGTGATGCCGGACGGCATTTTGCCGAGCAGCCCCTCGACAGCGGTTCCGCCCAGCGCAACCATCACCCTGGGCTGGATGATCTCGATCTGCCGCTTGACCCACGGGAAACAGGTTTCCATTTCCTCGGGGCGCGGCTTGCGGTTGCCGTATACCTTGCCGGGTGTGTCAGGGCGGCACTTGAGGATGTTGGCGATGTAAACCTTGTCACGGTCGAGCCCGGTGGCCTCGATGATCTTGGTCAGCAGTTGGCCGGCCGCGCCGACGAACGGCTCACCCTCCTTGTCCTCGTCCAGCCCCGGCGCCTCGCCGATGAGCATCAACTCCGCATGGACTGTGCCGACCCCAAACACGACCTGCGTTCGCGTCGATACGAGGTGCGCGCACTGGGCGCAGGCCAGCGCCTCGTCACGCAGCTTGG
>JASLKI010000331.1 GCA_030747575.1 Verrucomicrobiota bacterium
GTCCCTGAAATAGGCACGGTACGACTTCTTCGCCTTGAAATCGCCTCGGCGAGAAAAGCCACCGTGCAAGCGCAGGCCGAATCCGGTCGACACCTTTCGTTTGCCCTTCGTGTTGAAAATTTCCATGTGCGAGGTGCGCTCGCTGCCCCGGCCGGTGGCACTGCTGCGCATGTGTACCTCGTAAAAATCCTCCGGCTTCATCGAGATCGACATCACCGGCAGCGTCGGTTGCCGCCCGACAATGTAGGTAGCCGGCTTGATCGCCCCAACGCGCTCCTCACCCACGAATGCCGCCGCACGAAACAGCCTCGTCTTGTCCAGTTGAATCGGCCCGTCCACCCGTTGACTCTTGGCAGTCGGCTCGCCTCCATCACGCGTGTAGCGGATGTCCACCGCTGTTGATGCCTCCGCGGTGATCCGCACCTCAACTCCGGACTCATGAACACCAGGTTTGGGCGAAAACTTCAGCTTCGGCTCGACCGGTTTGAGCTGTTGCGGGCCGGCGTTGAGCGCACCCGGGGTGGGCGTCAGGAAAAAGCCCCACTTGCGATCTCCGCCCGGCGCCCGGCCGTACGACTGGTCCGCAACCTGTTCTCCATAGCGAATGCTGTCCACGATCTGCCCATTCGGTTGGCTCAGATTCAACTCGCCGCCTTTTCTGGCCAGTCGAAAGCTTGCGTGCAGCGTGGTCGGCAGAAAACCCAACGCGGCCTTCAGACTCATGTCAGTGCTTCCCCGGCTGGAGTTCAGGCCCGCGATGGTCAGCACATTGTCGCCCTTGCGCAGCAACTCCACATGGGACGAGAGATCAAATCGATCCGCCGTGCCGGCCTCGCGTCCGGCCGTGGCCATGCTGTTCACGTGCAACTGGTCCCCGGGTGCGTTCGCTGTCGCGACACGGGCGCCATTCAGGTAGGCCACAAAGCCGTCATCAAAATCCACCTCCAGCACGAGCGACTGCGACATCGGCAGTTCCTGCAGTTGGAATTTGTGCCGTAGCAAAACCAGCGAAGTGCCGACCGGCAGCTCGGTGGCGTCATCATCATCCCCGTAGCCGAAACCCGCTTGGCCAAGCGCAAACCCGCTGTCGTCAAACTCTATCCCGGACCAACCATCGGCCACTTCGCCACGGCGCGACGGCACGAGGTATTTCCACTGCGCATTGTCCGGAACGAGGGTCAACTCAAACGGCAGCGTCGCCGTCGAGGTGCGCAATGCTTCGGGGGAAAGAGACACACGATCCAACCCGGACATCCAGACGACATGGTATCCGCCCGGTGCGATGGCAATGTTTGGCAGTTCCCACGTATTTGGCTCGGTTTCTCCGTTCGTCAGCCGAAACTTGGCCAAGCGCAATACCTCGCTGCCAGTGTTGTGAAGTTCCAACCAGTCGCTGCTGGCGCCCTCATCATCCAGCGCACCGCCTCGGTTAGAGGCGAGCAGCTCGTTGATCCGCAGCGGATGCGCCGGAACCGGCGACTTGGTTTCAGCATGGGAAGAGATCGCAAAAGTGAAAAACAGGAAAAGTGCGATTTTTGGGAGCATAAATCTGATTTGTGGACGGCCAACCTTGCTGAATTCAGGCACTCCAGCAAGAGCAATCCTCCGCTTGGCCATGCGCTTGGCCAAGTGACATCGCCACAGCAAGAAAAATTACTATGCAAATACGAGCTGCAAGGAGAAGATTGTAGAGTAAATACATATTAAGACTCAGTGTATGCTTTATGTTCTTAAAAGGTTTCATTCCCCTTCAGCTTTTAATTCTTCAGCTGTTTTGGCTCCGTGTTTGCGAAGAAGCTTCTCAATTCGGAATCTTAACCCCAAACCAAAGCCCCGTTACTTGCCCCAAAGGCGGGAGTTTCTATGCCTATGTTATTCAGTAGGGAAAGAAAAAGATTAGATAACGGTAAGTTGTCTTGCCGGTTATAGGCGAC
>JASLKI010000332.1 GCA_030747575.1 Verrucomicrobiota bacterium
CCCGCGTCCGAAAAGTCGACCTCGTCCATCTCCTCCTGATGCCGCTTGCGGCTCGTGCGGCACGCACCAACGCTCTCCGCCAACAACTCCTCCACCGGGCGAATTTTTGGCGCCTCCACCTTTTTCAAGCGCCCGTTTTTCTTCGACGCGGCCGGGCGGCGCCGCAGACCATTTTCAATCGCGCCCGCCGAGTGAATGTCCACGTGCAACGCCTCGAGCGCCGCGTCCATACTATATCCGACCCTCAGTTTTTTTGCGACACCACTGCCTAGCGGGCGCTCCCACAGAGCTTATTCGCCTAGAGTTGGGGGGTACGTTCCTCGGTGTTTCTGCATGCGTACGTGGCGCGGTTTTCAAACCGCGCCAGCAAATTCCCGTCTCTGAAAAAAGTCGCGCGCTAGCCCGATAAAGATTTCCAAACCCCTCATTAGGGAGGCAGGATTGACATGTCCGTCCTTGCTGCCGTGGGCACCGACACGTTCAATGGCCTTTCTGGGTACAAGCGTCCCGTACAGGGCAATCCATCGCGTGTGCCATCCAACCTCCCGGCGTTTCGCGGCGTGACCAACACCCCCGGGCAGCCGATCAAGGCGCCGGCGATCAAGAGCTCGGCCAGCCACCCCGATCGCAAGACCAATGTGCTCATCCCATACTCGCGCGTCACACCGGTCGAATTGCCAGCCGACCTCGGCCGCACGGAGCCGGGCGACGTGCTCTTCGTGTCCAAAACGAGACCGGGCGTACCTGGATACGCGCACGCGCGCGAGTCGCGTGTTTGCGGTGTCGACGCAATCAATCGCTGGCTTTCGCCAATGTTCTGGAGCCTCAAAACCGAAATGGGCGAGCACCGCCACATTCTGCTCGAGCCGCAGCGACTCTCCGACGACTGGCGCAAGGTGCCGCTACTGCAGGAGTGGACACTGGACGGCATCTGCCTGAGCAACGAAGAGCGTGACCTGTACCGCGGATCGCAATCGTTCCAACGCGACGGCCAGCTCTGGAACATTGGCATCCAGGGCCCATGCGCCGTCAACAACGGCTACGTCAACGAGGCGAAATCGGGCAACGGCCTTGCGATGCTTCAGAACGGGCAGCCGTCGCGGCACAGCAACCTCTTCATGCCGGGGTACACCGACGACCGCGTGGAGCGCTTCGGGCCGCTGTCGGTCAAGGTCGACAAGACGTGGACGTTCGCTGCCAACTACAGCGGCGGCCAGTACCACACCTACCCCCTCCAGATGTTCAGCCGCGACGTGCGCCCGATGGCCGAGTTGTACGTGGGCCTCGTGGCAACCGAGTACACGCTGACAAAGCCGCACGTCGATCTGATGCTGAGCCTGGCCCAGGCCGAGGATAACCTCAATCAGGCTGTGCGTGGTAGGTTTTCTGCGGATTCCATCGCGTCCTACAGGGACGCCGTGGCGCAGCTCAAGAAGGATCGGGAGTTTGAGGCGGCGTTCACGGCCCTGTCGGCCTACCGTGAAATGGGCTGGATCGACCCCAAAACCGGAACGCCGACGGCGGAGGCGCCCAAGAGCTTTGCAGCGTTCCGCTACGTCTTTTTCACCTCGCACCAGGCATGGCAGTTTGCAGAGGAGGGCGAGGCGGAAAAGGCGGAGGGCGAGCCGAGTGCCAAGAAGCAGAAACGCACCGAGTGGTTTGACGAGTCGCAGCGCAACAGCGATTTCAAGCACATGGTCGGCGCCTGGCACCTCGGGAAGGTGTTGGACATGAAGGCTGCCAAGATGCCGCATTTTGCCGGCGGCCCTGCTGAGACGGGGTACAGACTGACGGTGAACGTCTGCCAAGAGTGGCGCGACTGGCGGGCGCTGCGGCGCGAGTACACCCCGGTGGGGTCCGCAGTTCAAATCGGGTCGGAGCACGAGCCCAGGTGGAAATCTGGTGTCTCTCGGGTGGAGCAGACCACGTTCTTCCAGTGGCCGACCGCCTTTGACGCCAAAGAGCCCGACCTCAACACGCCCATCAGCATCGACGGCATCGACAACACCGACGAGAACAGCAGCAAGCCGGCCGAGCAGATTGAAAATTACAAGGTGGCGGCGCAGACGGTGCAGACGCCGGCGGCGGCGGCGGCGGCGGCGCTGGCGGCTCGGATTGCCGCTGCCGGAAGCGTGCCACGCGTCGAGGGCAACCCTCTCCACACCGCCAAACTCGGGATCGCGCGCCTCAACGCCATTCTGGGCGGGGGCTCGGTCGATGAGTCGTTCGAGTCGCTCGAGCGTGTTGTGGCACCGCCCCCGCCCAAGCCCGCGCCCAAGCCCAAACCAGCGGTGGCGGCGGCGGCGGCCGCGGCGGCGGCGGCCGCGGTGGCCGTCACACCGTCCGCTCCGGAGCCGCTCGCACCGCTTCGGCGACGGGCTGGCCACACCCCCGAGCCGTCGCCAGATCGCAGCGGGGCGGTGAGTGCGGAGCCGCCGTCGCCCACGCCGGCGGCGCTCTCCACGGTCATCGAGGCGCCAGCCGCGCCGGCGGCTGGCAAAAAGCGCCGCGGCTCGTCCTCAGATGTGTTTGCGTCGATCTTTGGAGCAGGCAGCGAGACGGGTCCGGAGCCGTTAAACCCACAGCACAGGGCCGATGCACCGACAAGCGGCCGGTCGTACCAGCGGCGGGGCAAGGGCAAGGAGTGAGGCGTGGAGAGGGGGGGGGTGTGAAGCGTGAACTTCGATTTTTTTCATGCATCCCCTTGCTCACTCTCACACTCGGGACTCCAGCCCAGTGGCATGAACGCGCCCGAAGCCGATCGCGGCAGCGGACGCCATGTGAGGCACGTCTCTTCTGCCCAAAATTGGCCTTCGCTCCACACCAGCCACGTCTGTTGCTCCTGCATCCAAAATTCGCGCAGCACCGGGTAGATGGTGGTTGGCAGGCCAGTTTCGTTGCGTCGCGGCGGTCGGAAGCGCTGAAGAGGGCAACAGTCGGCGTTTTCGAAGGTCGGCGCCCGTTCCACCAGCTCCGTCAGCTGCATCTCGCGTCCGATGCGCTCGCGCGCGCGTGCGATGCTTGCTATGCCGCTGCTTGCCGACGCGGTCGCGAACCACATCTTCAACGTGGTCGAGACCGAGCGGTAGATCGCCGGGTGGAACTTGGACAGCAGCGCAAAGTCGATGTGCAGA
>JASLKI010000333.1 GCA_030747575.1 Verrucomicrobiota bacterium
AACAGGTCTCCCGCTAATTGCTCGATCGTGAACTGGTCGTACGGCATGTTTTTGTTGAGCGCATCAATCACCCAGTCGCGGTATTTCCAAATCACTCGCAGCGGATCGGAGCCGTATCCCGCCGAGTCCGCGTAGCGAGCCAAGTCCAGCCACACGCGCGCCCAGCGTTCACCGTAGGCCGGACGTGACAATAGATCATCCACGAGCAGCTCGTATGCGTTCGGGCGTTTGTCATTTACGAACGCCGCCACCTCAGCCGGCGTCGGAGGCAGGCCGGTCATGTCGAGCGATAACCGGCGAATGATCGTGTATCGGTTGGCCTGTTTACCGGGCCGGTCACCGGTCGCCTCAAGGCCGGACAGAATGAAATGATCGATTCCATTCTTCGCCCACGAACGGTCGCTGAGCCTTGGTAATCTCGGCCTCGTCGGTGGTGTGAACGCCCAATGCCGGTCGTACGGCGCGCCTACATCAATCCATTCGCCGATCCTCTCAATTTCGTCGGCCGTCAATTCATGCCCGGAATCGTCTGGCGGCATGATGTCGTCGATGTCATCGGTGGTGATTCGAGTAAACAATTCGCTCCCCGCCCGATCCCTCGGCACGACGGCGGGCGAGCCTTTGCGCTCGGCGAGAGCTCCTTCGCGAATATCCAGACGCAAGTCTGCCTTGCGGGTATTTTCATCCTGCCCGTGACAGGCAAAACAATTTCGGGATAACACCGGCCGAATGTCGCGACTAAAATCCACCGACTCGGCCGCCGCGAACCGGGCAAACCCAAGCAGCCCGGCAACACTGATTATCCAACTGAACAAACTGTTTCTCATCTGTGCGCGATCGCTCGGGCAATTGTTAGCCGAAGAATATGCGCCCCGCCAATTCTTTTTATCCTTAAAAACAGCCTTCAAACCTCCAAAAGTAACAAAATGACTTTCAAAACCCCGAATCCAACGCTACTAGTCCCTCCAGCCCACGCGGCTTGGGCCAGTTTAGCTCAGTTGGTAGAGCACTCGATTTGTAATCGAACGGTCGTCGGTTCGAGTCCGACAACTGGCTCCATTTTATTTCAATCCCCATCGTTCACCACGATGCTTGGCCAAGGTGTTGCCAATCCAACCCGCATGTCCACAGGCGCTGCCTGACTTGTCGCCCCCGCTGATTTGTGCTTCAATAGTCACATGAGTAGTCATCTCGATTCCTTGCGACAACACACGACCATCGTTGCCGACACCGGCGACTTTGAGTCCATCCGCGAATACACCCCGCAGGACGCAACCACCAATCCCAGCCTGATTCTCAAGGCTGCGCAAATGTCCGAGTACGAGGCGCTCGTCGACAAGGTTCTCACGGAGGCCCGCGAGGAAGCCGGCATTGGCGATGTCATGGCCGTCGCTCTCGACAAGCTCGCTATCTTCTTCGGCCTGGAGATACTAAAAATCGTCCCCGGCCGCGTGAGCACCGAGGTGGACGCCCGCCTCAGCTTCAACACCGAGGCCACGCTCGCCAAGGCGCGCTCGCTCATCGCGCGTTACGAAAAGAACGGCATCGACCGCGATCGCATCCTCATCAAAATCGCCGCCACGTGGGAAGGCATCCGCGCAGCCGAGGAATTGGAAAAAGAAGGCATCCACTGCAATCTCACACTGCTCTTCTCCTTCCCCCAAGCCGTCGCGTGTGCCGAGGCCGGCGTGCAGCTTATCTCCCCCTTCGTCGGCCGCATCATGGACTGGCACAAAGCCAAGACCGGCAACGAGTACGCACCAACCGAAGATCCCGGCGTGCAGTCGGTTACTGCCATTTACAACTACTACAAAAAATTCAACTACCCCACCGAAGTCATGGGCGCGAGCTTCCGCAACACCGGCGAGATCACCGAACTCGCCGGTTGCGATCTACTCACCATTAGCCCCAATCTCCTCGAGGAACTGCAGGAGACCGAAGGGAATCTCCCCCGCAAGCTCACCGTGGAAACCGCCAACGCGAGCGACGTGGAAAAAATCCCCATGAACGAAACAGCCTTCCGCTGGGAAATGAACGAAGACCCCTGCGCAACCGAAAAACTAGCCGAAGGCATCCGCCGGTTCGCCGCCGACTCCGTAAAGCTCGAACAATTCCTCACCGAAAAGCTAAAACTCCAACCCGTTTAACGCGCGGGAAAATTCCTTGTGATGATTTCAGGAAATAAATCCTGAACACCCTGCCCATCACAGTTCCTTCCCGGGTTTCTCCGGCAAAGGCACCTGTCGACTACCGCGCAGGTAGGCGACGAGATCGCGCAGTTCCTCTACCTTGAGCGCGAAAACGAGCCCCTCGGGCATCATTGAAAAATCCTGCGGCTCAATCGCCGCCACGTCGCGCTTGGCCACAGTTACCACCTCGGCCGGCGTGGCGATGGTGACGGACTGCCCTTCGCTGCGGCGGATGACACCCACCAAAACGCGGTTGTCCTTAGTGTGCAGGATGGTGGTGCGATAGTCGTTGGGAATCTCCGCATTCGGGTCGAGCATGTTAGTGAGCAGATAATCAAGGTTGTTCCGATTGGACCCCGTGATGTCCGGCCCTATCTCACCGCCCTCGCCGTAGAGCTTATGACACTGCCCGCAGGTGCGTTGGAAGAGCGCCCGCCCGCGCGGCAAGTCAACCGGCCGGTTCACCTTGCCCTCAAGCAACTTTTTGTACTTCGCAATCTCCGCAAGCTTCGCCGCCGGCGTGGAACGACTCACTCCCCAAACCTTGTCGAGCGTTGCGTTGATTTCTTTCACTCCGTGCGCGCGTAACTGCCGCACGATGTCCGCCGGCAACTCATTCGACTTCACCACGCCTCGCGCCACCGCCGCCATCAGCGCCTTCGCAAAACTCACCCGCGAGGACAACGTCATCAGCGCGTCGCGCTTGCCCGCCGTGCCCAGCTTCGTGTAAATTTTCAAAATCGCCGCCGACGTCTTGGGATCCTCAAACGCCCCCAACCCCCGCAACGCCTCCCGCCGCAACGCTTTCTCCCGCAG
>JASLKI010000334.1 GCA_030747575.1 Verrucomicrobiota bacterium
GAGGCTGTATCTGGATTTGGCTGGTCGTATGAAAACCAATTGCCCTGGTTTTTATCTCTTCCACAGTCGCCAGTTACCTTAGGTTGAGCTGTTGATGAAAGAAGGATTTGTGTTTTCCATTAGTGACCAGATGGTGGTACCGCAAACTAGCCAAGCCTATGTGTACGCTTGCGATTTTCGGCCAATCAGTTTGAATGGCGTCTCGGCAGGAAGGGCCGTTGGTTTGGCATTGGCCAAGCGCAGGGAATGAGCAGTTATCAACAGGTTTTGGTGGAGAAAGGGTTGGTGTCCGTGGAGGACATTGATGCCGCCGATCGTCTGCGCGAGGAGAAGGGTCTGCGCTTGGACCGGGCGCTGATCCAAAACGGTGCGATTACTGAGCGTGCATTTCTTGAGGTAATGGGGGAGCGGCTTGACTTCGATGTGATCGACCTGCCCGGTGTAGCCATCGATCCCGAAGCCATCCAATCGCTTCCATCGCGGTTCGTGTATCGCAATCACCTCGCACCCATTGCCCGGGACAATGGCACGCTCAAGGTGGCCACGAGTGACCCGTTTGACCTGTATGTGTTCGACGAGATCAAGCTGTTGACCGGGCTGGAGGTGCGGCCGGTGCTGGCTCCCTTCGACGAGGTTGATAAGGTCATCAAGGAGCACTACGGCGTCGGTGGCGACACGGTTGAGGAAATGACCGGCGGTGAGGATCTCTCCCTCTCCGGCTCGGAGGATGACAGCCAGGACCTGTTGCAAATGGCGCAGGAGGCCAGCGTCATCAAGCTGGTCAACGAGATCATCCTTGAGGCGATTAACGAGCGCGCTAGCGACATTCATATCGAGCCTTACGAGCGGACGCTCTCGATTCGGTACCGCATCGACGGCGTGTTGCAGGAGGCCGCCGTGCCGCCGCAGATCAATCGGTTCAAGGCGGCGATCATCAGCCGTGTTAAGATACTCTCGAACATGAACATCGCCGAGCGGCGATTGCCACAGGACGGACGCATCAAGTTCTCGGTCGGCAGCCGGCAGGTGGATGTTCGTGTGAGCGTGATCCCGATGATTTTTGGCGAAGGCGTCGTAATGCGAATCCTTGACAAGACAACGGTTCTTTACAGCCTCCCGGAGCTGGGGCTAGACGAGAAAACGTTCCAACAGTTTCAGGGGCTGATCGACAAGCCGCACGGCATTCTCCTTGTCACCGGCCCGACCGGCAGCGGTAAAACGACCACGCTTTATGCCGCGCTCAATGCCATCGTCGGCCCAGAGAAAAAGGTGATCACTACCGAGGATCCGGTGGAGTACAATCTCGAGGGCGTGAACCAGATCCCGGTCGACCACAAAGTCGGCATGTCGTTCGCCATGGGGCTTCGTGCCATCCTGCGTCACGACCCGGACGTGGTGATGATCGGTGAGATTCGGGATCTCGAGACGGCGCAGGCGGCCACGCAGGCCTCGCTGACCGGTCATTTGGTCTTATCCACGCTGCACACGAACGACGCCGCCTCGGCGGCTACGCGCCTGATTGATATGGGAGTCGAGCCGTTCCTCGTCAGCAGTACGCTAAGCGGCGTGATGGCCCAGCGCTTGGTCCGCGTCATTTGTCCCGACTGCAAAACCGAGCTGAACCCCACCGAAGTAAAATACCCGAAGACGGCTGGCATTTCAAAAAGTGACAAGATGTATCACGGAAGAGGTTGCCGCCAATGCCGCAACAGCGGGTATCGGGGCCGGACGGGCCTGTACGAGTTGCTGATGATGAACGAGGAACTGGGTGAAAAAATCATCGAGCGCGTCGCGTCAACTGAGTTGGTTCGCATCGGTCGGGCCAACGGCATGCGGCTGCTTAGCGAGGACGGCTGGGACAAGGTTGGGTGCGGAACCACCACGCCGGAGGAAGTCATGCGTGTGACCGCCGAGTAAGCCAAGTTGCCATGCCCAAGTTTCAGTACACAGCCCGAAACCTGACCGGCGGAAAAGTCACCGGCCACATCGAAGCAGACGCGCAGGGAGCTGCCATCCAGTTGATCGAGGGGAGGGATCTTTTTCCGCTGGACGTCTGGAACACCGAGGGCGAACGCAGCACCAAGTCGTTCCGCGGCCGTATCTCGAATCGCGACCTCGGCGTGATGTACGGGCAGCTCTCCGATTTGCTCGGCTCCGGCGTGCCGTTGCTGCGCTCGCTCAAGTCGCTCATCAAATCGACCGTCAACAAGCGACTCGCCGGGATTTTGCGCGACATTCACAACGCCGTGGCCGACGGCAGAACGCTGTTCGAGTCGATGGCCGAACATGGTGAAGTGTTCCCCACGCTGCATACCGTCATGGTGCAGGCGGGCGAGCGGGCCAGTTTTTTGGAGGACGTGCTGGAGAGCCTGTCCGTGTTTCTCGAGCGACTCGACGAACTGCGCGGCAAAGTGCTCGGCGCGCTCGTTTACCCAGTGATGCTCGTCATGCTCGGCGGTGTTGTGATGATTGCCGCGCTGGTATTTTTTGTGCCCAAGTTTGAGCCAATGCTGGCCGGGATCGACAAGCCGATGCCGACGGAAGTGGTCTTTATCCTGAGCGCGACCATTCGCAACTATTGGCTGTTCCTGATGGCAGGGTTGGCCGGAATTGTCGCGCTGTTTTGGAGTGTGCTCCAGAGTCCCACCGGCAAACAGGCGATGGAGCGATGGCGACTAAAAATCCCGGTGGCCGGAACGGCGCTGCGTATGGTGGCGATCACCCGGTTTTGCCGTATCCTTGGTACGATGCTGGCCAACGGCGTGCCAATTCTGCAGGCGCTGGCCATCAGCCGCGACGCCACCGGCTCGGCGCTGCTTGCGGGAAACATTGACGATGCCATCGAAAACGTCCGCGCCGGCGAACCACTCGCTGAGCCATTAAAAGCCGGAGGCATGTTCCCCGAGCAGGTGTTGGCGATGATTTCCGTTGCCGAAGAGTCGAACCAACTGCAAAAAGTGCTGCTGCAAATCGCCGACTCGGTGGAGCGGCGGACCAACCAGCAGGTGGACCAGGCCGTCCGCCTGATCGAGCCGGTGATTTTGTGTGTGGTTGCCGCCGGCATCGGCTTCTTGGCGCTTGGCCTGTTGCTGCCCATTTTCACCATGGCCAGTTCGCTTGGCCAAAGTTGAGTCCCGCTTGGTCAGACTAAATAAAATGGCGTGGGCGAGGTTGACTTTTTGCTCATAACAGGTGATATTTCTCCCCGTCAACCAGACGCGACACGAAGTGTTTGGAAAAAGAAAGAGTATAATATGCGACAACGATTGTTGCGACAAAGTTGTTTTGAATGCTTCCGCTCGGTCGTCGTCCATTATGGGGTTTGATTTGAAATACGACTTTTACTTAACGAAAAAACAATGAAACTGAAATCCAACACCGGTAAAGCCCACCCGGGCGCCTTCACCCTCATTGAGGTTCTATTGGTCATTGTCATCATCATGCTCTTGGCGGGGGCGATCGTGGCCTTTGTCATACCGCAGCAGGAAGGGGCGGAAAAAAACACCACCCGGATGCTGGTCAACAACGTCAAAGGCTCACTCGACAATTACCGGCTAAATATCGGCCACTACCCCACCGAGGAGGAAGGGGGACTCTTGGGTTTGGTTCAAAAACCGGAGTTCGAGAATGAGAAACTTGGCGCCAAGTGGCAGGGGCCATACGTCAAAGTCGGCACTACGTTCGGGGACGCCTGGTCCAACACGCTGGTTTACGAGCCGGCCGATCCAGAGTTCATGCAGGCTGGCGATCCGCCTTACCGACTTTACTCCAAAGGCCCGGACGGACTGGAGGGAACGGAAGACGATATTGGCGACAAGGAAGCCCAGGAGGAGGCAGACAGTTTGGAGGAACTGAGCGAAGCAGCAGACCCGGTCACGACGGGGGATGAATAACCGGCCGCAGCTTGCCGGCACCTCCAACCACGGGTTCACGTTGTTGGAAATCCTGTTGGTGCTGGTTTTGCTGTTGCTTTTGTTTGGCGCTGCGGTTTTTGAGTTCAACTCAATGGGCCGCGGCGCTTCGCTTTCTGGCGGAGCCGACAGGCTCGAGTCGCTTTTACGCATAGCCCGCAGCGAGGCCGAGCGCACCGGTCGAAAAATCCGCATTCGCTTTTCCGCCGCTGACGAATTGGCGCAATCGACCGCAGCCGGCCCAGTCGCCGAGTGGGAAGCCGATCCGCTTGAGCAACCGGGGCAGTTTACCCAACTCCCGAACAGCGTCCATTTCACCCAGGTCATGGATAATCTCGTCATCGTCGAGTCCGTCGAGTTGACTGATTTGGACTCTCAACTGTCCGCACAACTTTCAGCCAATGCAACGCTCCCGGACAGCGACTCCGCCGCATTCTTTGAGTTGGATGAACCTCCGAAAATTCACTTTTATCCGGATGGTTCCTGCGACTCTGTCAAGGTGCGGTTGGCCGATCGCAACCAGGACAACTCCAACAAGGCAATCGTCGAGTTGATCGGGCTGACCGGCACGGTGCGCCGGGATATCATCGAAATCACCCCGAACGAGCCGATCGGCACCGAGACCAACGAAGTAGCCCGGACAATCCAGCCGCCTGGCCAGCCACAGCCCAAGCCGTGACCCCTCCAAGCTGCAAAGCCAAGCGCACGACCACTGGAGCTATTCTGTTCGAGGTCGTCCTTGCGCTCGCCTTGTTTGTCTTTGCGGCGGCGGTGATTTCCGGCGGGTTCAGTGCCTCGCTCAAGAGCGTTGATCGCATGAGGGCAGAGCTTGACGCTTCGAACTTGGCCGCCTCGACGCTGGCGGAGATCGCGCTTGCCCTCAAGCCGATGAGCTCTTCGCCGCCCACCGATTTTGAGCCGCCGTTTGACGGATGGAATTGGGAAGTGCAAGTCACCGAACCAAGCGAAGACCTCGACATGGGCGGCGGCTTGACGTTGGTCGAGGTGATCATCCGCAACGAGACGCTGCAGCGGGAAACCCGGCTCGCCCGCATGATGCGCGGCACAACACAATGAACACCTTTCCTGCAACGCGCTTGGCCAAGCGGCTCCGATTTGCTGCCGCCTTCACCATTCTCGAGGTAATGCTGGCCATTGTCATTGCCACGGGATTGTTGGCCACGGCGATGTATTACTACCAGCAGGCGGCCCGGTTCCGGAACGACTTGCTGGAGGAAACCGAGCGCATCGGCAGTGCGCGACTGATCCTCGACCGCTTGAGCACGGAACTCCGGTGCTCGCTGTACCATCCTGCCCGCAGCGTAGGCGCGAAGGGTGGGGCGGACTGGATTGAGTTCCTGAAATCCAGCGTCCCAAGCCAAGCCAGTTGGCGGGTGCAAACCGAGTCTGAATCCCCAGCTTACCCCGAGACCGGCTACCGGCTTATCCGCTACGAACTGCTCAAAAAACCCCTGCCCAGCGGTTCGCTTGACAACGAAGCCAACCAACAAATGGTCGAACAAATGACATCGCAAACGGTACGCCGTTCCGGCGATACCAACGATGTGCTGGCCTCATTGATGCAGGGCGATGCCATCAACCGAATCGAGCGACGCCTGCTCTCGGCCAAGGCGTCCACCAACAGCGTGGTCGCATTGCGAATCAATCCTGTCCGCATCACCGACCGGTTGAAATATCTAAAGTTTCGTTACCTCAATGGCAGCGCGTGGGTGAACACTTGGCCCGGACCGCAATTGCCACTTGGGGTCGAGGTCAGCCTCGGCATCGAGCCGATGTCCGCAACAAACCTGCTCGAGGATTACACTAACCACGTTTTTCGCCGGATCATCCGCATCCCCGCCTGGGCGAGCGCAAACTCCATCACGCAGTGAATGTCCGCCGCCACAACGTTCCCGACGATAATGCCATTGCTTTGGTAGGGGTCCTCGTCATCGTCGGTTTGCTGTCCATGATCGCGATCAGTTTGATGTTCCGCATGCAGGCCGCCGCGACGGCATCTGCCTCCACGCTGCGCTCGGAGCAGGCTTGGGTCGTCGCCTTGAGCGGACTCGACCGGGCCATCGATGTGGTGAGCGATCCTTCCCGTACTTCGGAGGGTTGGATCGATAATCCCACCGACTTCGAGCACCAGCTGGTTTACGACGACGGCTCAGATCAGTGGTACTTCTCCGTCTTCCGGCGCAGCGTGCTCGAGACAGACGAGATTATTTTCGGCGTGCTGGATGAGGCGTCCAAGCTGCCGCTAAATGTAACCAACGTGCTGCAGTTGATGAAGGTGCCCAACATGCCACTGCCCGCCGCCGAGGCGCTGGCAGACTTCGTCGATGGCGACTCAATCGCCCGAGACAACGGAGCAGAACAGGACTCGTACGATTTGCTGCCAGTCCCGTACTCGATTCCCAACAAGCCAGTCAGTTTTCTCGACGAACTACTGTTGGCACAAGGCGTGAGCGCCGGTCACCTTTACGGCGAAGACGCCAACCGCAACCACAAACTCGACGCCAATGAGAACGACGCCGACACCCTGTTTCCGCCCGACAATCAGGACGGAACACTCAGCGGCGGGTTGCATCGTTTTTTCACGCTGCACTCGAGGGACTGGAACGTGAACCGCAACAACCAGCCGCGCCTCGACATCAACACCGTCGCACTTGACCCCGAACCCGCCGGGTTGACGGATGAGACGGTCGCCTTTCTTGAGGCGAAGCGGAAGGCAGGTCAACCGATCGCCTCACTCGCAAACCTCGTCAACGCCACGCTCATCGTCACAGAGGAAAAAAACCAGGCTCAGCGCGAACTCAAGTCTGGCGTTGGTGCAGGAGACCTTGGCCAACTGCTGGACCGCTTCACCACCGACGCAAAGCAGATCCGCCTCGAGAGAGTGAACATCAACACCGCCCCGGCTAGCATCCTCGCCCAAGTGGAGGGCATCGACGAAGCCTTGGCCAGCACGATCGTCTCCGCACGACAGGGCCTCAGCCCAGAGGCCAGCCGTTCCATCGCTTGGCTGCTGGAGGAGAGCCTGCTAGACGCCGGCCAGTTCAGGCAGATTGAGCCCCTCATCACAGCCCGCAGTTTTCAATTTCACATTCAGGTGATAGGCTACGCCCTACCCTCGGGCAGGTACCGCGTGCTCGAGGCCATCGTGGATTTAATCGGTCCCGAGCCGCGGGTTTTATATCTCCGGGACTTGACCAAGCTGGGTGTTCCGTATCCGTTTGCCTCCCGGCAGGAAATGAGAATGACAAACAATGACTGACACCCCGATCACCAGCGGTCGCGCTTGGCCAAGCGCACTGATCCGGGCCCGCTCCGGTTTGGGCAGCAGGAGCGACGTCACTGCGCTGGATATCGACCAGCGAATGTTGCGAGTGGTGCAGGTCGCCACCGGCAAGACACCCGGTAGCACCCGGGTCAAGCGAGTCGAGGTGATCCCCGTGCCGGGGGAGGAGTTCGACCTCGCCAACCCCAAAAAAGTCGGCGAGTGGATCGCCCAGCAACTCAAGTCGTTGCACATCTCACCTGGCACCGTAGTCATGGCCGCACGCCGGGGCGAAGCCGTGCTGAAGGAACTGTTGTTGCCACCTCTCAAGGACGCCGGCGAAATGGCAGCGATGGTGCATATGCGTGCCGCACGCGAATTGCCATTCCCTGAGAAAGACGCTGTCATCGACTTCACCGTCACCAAGGTGCCAACAAAGGAGGAACTCCAATCTGCCAAAAAAGAAGCCATCCCGGCGACCCCCGACACCAAGGCTCATGTTGTTGTTGCGGCCGTGCGTCGGGAAACGGTGAACCACTATCAGGCGATCGCCGAGGCGGCCGGGTTGACACTCACCGGGCTTGCTCTCCGGCCACTGGCCTCCTTTCGCGCACTCAAGGCCTGCGTGCCCGAAATCAACGGTAATGCCGTTGCTCTCATCTCGGTTCGTCGTCACGAGGTGGATGTGGACATTCTGATTGATGGTCGCTTGGTTTTCAGCCGGGAATTATCAGTCAACCTGGAAGAGCCGGAGGATGTGACCGAGGAGGCTGGGCAGGACTGTATCACGCAGGCAGCCAAGGAGATTATCCGCTGCTTGCATAGCTACGAAGGTTCGGAGGCGTTCAAGCCGCTGGAGCACCTGTACGTCGCGGGCGGCACCGGACTGGAGGACAATCTCCGCGACATCATTCGGAGTCAAACGGACATCGACTGCAAACGAATGCCGCCCCCCACCGGAGTTCGGTTGCCAAAGGAGAGGGAGACCGACGCGACCCGGACACTGACCGCGCTTGGCCTAGCGCTTGGCTTCGTGGATGAGCGCGGGCTGGCGGTTAATTTTCTTGCCCCTAAGCGCCCGGTGCTCCGCCGCAATCAGGGCCGCGCCAAGTGGCTGCTGAGTGTTGTGATCTTGCAGGCCCTGTTTCTTTTTCTGTTTGGCGCGCGCTCTAAATTGGCGGAGGAATACGAGATGAAACTATCAGGAGCCAATGGCCTGATATCGACCCACAGTATCTTGGCCAAGCGAGAAAAAGACATCGGCAGGTGGACGAGAAGAAACGCAGACTCAATCAGGAGTTGGCATGGGGCCAACCGGCATTGGCTTGAACACGTGGCTTTTCTTAGCTCTGTCATGCCGCAATGCGATCAAATCTACCTGCTCAAAATTAACATGCGCTCCGCCAAAACGGGGGTAATTTCATTTCAGGTGCAAGTCAGGGACAGCGATGTTCTCCATTCATTTGAAAAAAAGCTCCGCAACCTGGGGTACATCGTCAAACCCGTTTCGTTTACACCGGTCAACGACAAGAACGGCTACAAATTCCGGGCCACGTTTGACCTGACCCTGCCCGGGCGTTTTCCGTTGGATCTTTTGCGCCACCTGGACACCAACGCCCCGCCTGCAAGATTGCCGGATGATATTCATGCTGACGGCCTAAGCTGCATCCCGGGACAGAAAGGAACCCAGCATGGCTAGGTTGAGTCTGAAAACCATCTTGTTGAGCGGAATCGCCCTGGTCGTAGCGTGGGTGTTCATCTCCAAGGCGATTGTGCCCTGGATTTATCTACCCCGGGACACCGCAAAATCGAGGGTAAACACCTACGAGTCGAGGGTAGATAAACTAGAAGCACTTAAAGTTCTTACTGAAAACGATGAGCATTATCTGGCGGCCATATCGAGGAATGCGTTTTCCATGGATAAAAGCGAGGCCATTTCACGAATGGGCGTTTACCTTACCGAGACGATTAAGGCCAGTGGATTAAGCGAGGACAAGTTCACGCGAAGACCACTCAAGGCGACACAGTTGGCCAAAAATGGAGCCACGCAAATCGGGTACACGGTCAGCGGCCAAGGCTCCCTGCAAAAAGTTATCGACTTGATGTTCCTTCTTGAGCAAACCCCATTCCTTCCGCGAAGCACGATCAAGTCATACACTCAACAGGGTGGCAGGTTGACTTTGGTAACGGTAAAACCTCACTCATTTGAAAAGGGCCAGATGGTCCAACTCAACGGTGCATTTCCTGTAAGCCGAGAGTTCCCTTCCTCCTACAACGGGGTATTTCGCGTTATCAACACCGATACCAACCCAGCGCCCATGACGCTTACTCTGGCACTACCTAACGCCGGGAAGAACACGCCCACCGCCACCAAGTCTCTGACTTCAAATTCAATCAGCGCCAACCGGAAAAAGAAACGAAACTGGCTGACTCGGCTATTTTTTGGTGACGACTCAAAAATAGAACCAGGCCTTGCGGGCATCACTAAAATTAAGGGAACTAAACAGACCGGTAATCGCCTCACGATCTACACAAAAGGCAATCACTTGTTCAATACCGGTGACAAAGTCAGCCTGCAAAACCTGACGCCGTCATCGCTCAACAAGACGGGAGAAATCACCCGGGATTCCGCGGCTAAATTCTCCCTCCTGCTGTATGGCGAAGCCGGGGCCTATGCGTCAGCAACGACAAGCCGGATCACCCCACAGCGAGTGGAGAACATCACCATGCTGCCTGTAGACGGCGGCGGCGAGGTGAGGATCGACTTTCAGTTTCTCTCCCTGATCGTCGGGCCAACAAAATACGCCAAACAGGAACCATTGAAGACACGAGCCGTTCATGGGGAGACTTTAGGGAGCGAAGATCGCACACTCTTTGCCGCCATCACCCAGCGCGCCTTCTTTTTACCGTACCAAAAAAAACCGGCCCCACTGCCGACTCCTACAGCCATCCCTCCCTCCGCACCAACGCCGCCTGGACCGGAAACATACAAAATCGTCTCCCTCTCAGAATGGAAGGGACAACAGGAAATCATGGTACTCGATTCCAACCAGAACAAAACAGCGAGCTATAAACCCGGCGACGAATTGGCCGGAGGCAAAATCGTAATGATCGATTACCGAAAAATGCCCTTCCCCAAAAAGCCGGCGCTGCTTTCACAAAGCCGCGTAATCCTCATCATCGGAGAGGATTACTGGGCCATCGAGCGGGGCAATACGTTGGCGGACAAACACAAGCTTGTCCCAGAGCAGTTACCAGAAAACTTGGCCAACCACTAACGCCTCCGCAAGCCAAACTCATAAGCACTCGGTTTGCCTTCACCGTCGCTATCGAGCGCCGGCAGCCTGTCGTATCCACATTCTGCCAAGAATCGTGTACGGTCGAGGTTGACTGATGCCCGCCCTCAAAGGCAACAGTGCTCATTCACTTCGTCTCAAATCTTCATGTTAGTTAAGGGATTGAGAAGTCTATGTTCGTTGGCTTTAGTTTGGCCGCCGTTGAAACGATGTGGTATATAATCATAAAGGAAGATATTGAAGCAGTTGCACACATTTGACTTGTGACGTGGACGCAACTTCAAAGGCTTTGGTTAATATGACATTTTTTCATCGAGCGCCTTTGAATGCTCACAAGGATGTCGTCGAACTGCTAATCGCCAACGGGTGGGGATGAATGCGAAGAATAAGCACGGCCATAGACCACTTGAAGCTGCTAATACAACCATCCATCCAAAAATTGCCGACCTCTTCCGCAAACACGGAGCTAAGACAGCTGAAGAATTAAAAGCTGAAAGCAACTAGCTTCTGATTACTCAAGGGTCTTAACCGTTTCCAAATAAGTCTTGGGGTCTTGATTGGCTTGTTCCCATAGTTGGTTGAAGTAGGGGACTTTCAACAGGTAGACAGATGAGGCGGCTATCTTTGCGTTGTTTACTTCTTCATCTATCCAGCTTTCCAATGACTTGGGCTTGTTCCATTTTTTCCTCAAATCAATACAGGTGGCCTTGAATGATTGCATTAAGTCTTGTTTGCGTTTTTGAAGAATGACCGCTGAATCGTTATTTGTGTTTTTGTAGATTAAGTTAAGTTCGTTCTTTGTTTCTTGAAGGAGACTCCGAAACTCATCTCTTCTTTTCAGCTTTTGTCGGTAGTTCTCCAATCGTTTCTCTTCACCCTTTTCTTTTAACCATAGTTGCACGCTTTTTTGCGCAAAGGCAGTTGCGAAGCTTTCATTGAACATCGTATCTCCTTTTAAGTAGTAGGTGCGGTGAGTGAGTTCGTGAAATAGCGTTTCGGCCAGCTCCTCATCAGAGTCATCAAGGAAGCTGCTTAACAGGGGGTCGCTGAACCAGCCTAGTGTTGAGTAGGCAATTGCTTCTCCTAAGTACACATCGAATCCCTGGCTTTGAAGTTCGGCTGAGTATTCTTTTGCCATTCGCTCCTTAAAGAAGCCCTTGCTCTGGTACTCACCGACAATGGGGTATTTCCATGTTTGGAGTTTCGTGGAGAATCTAGGGGCAGCATACACTACCCATACAGCAGCTGATCGGTCTAGGTGCTTGTATTTGGAGTAAGCTTTACCAACGTCTAGGCTGAGCTTGTTCTCCGCGAAATCTCTTAATTCAGCAACCAACTCAAGTTGTCTTCTAAGTTCTTTGTTGGTTTCATCCTGCTCAATTACCTTTCCGATTGGAGTCAGTCCAGTTGTGAGCTGGAGATGTCCGACAACAGCATGGGAGTAATACTTGGCGGTGGAGCAGCCCGTAAGCCCCATGGTAAAAAAAGCCAAGAGAAAAAATGATATAAGTCTGGATAAAAACATCAGCGACTCCTTCACAAAACTGCCAGAGCTTTGGCTTGGTGAACAGTTTGTTGTTCAAAGTTCAGGAGTTGTTGAATTGCATTTGGAGCTGTTCAGCGGTGAGAGCTTTGCATCGGGTGATAATTACAATATCATCTTCTTAACCTTTTTGGATCATGTTGAAATGAAACACATCCTGCTCACAACAATCGCAGCTGTGCTGTTGGTGGGGGGTGTGGAGTCAAAGGAGTCGGCTCCGTCTGTTGAAGTTAAAAAGATAGGGCCGCTGCATGAAGGATTGGGGGTGTCCATCATGACTTTCAACACTGAGTGGCTTCTGGGAAGCCAGACTCAGGTGGAGGCACTGAAGAAGAAGGGTATCTGGGGATTAGAGGACAAAGACACAGAATCTGAAATCGAACAGCAACATCAGTCAGTTGCCACCATTGTTGCAAGGCACGCCCCGGACATCCTTTGCCTTCAGGAGGTGATCAACGAGGTTGCAGCCAAGCGACTCCAGAAGGCTCTCCAGGGCAAGGGCCTGCAATACGCCCTTCATTTCCTCGAGAGCCGTGACACCCATCTGGAGCAGGACGTTGTGTTTCTTACCAACAAAAGCAGCGGGAATATCACCAACATCAAAGCCTCTCATCCGATTGATCCTGTTTACCCATCGAAATGTGTAATTCTTACCTGCCTTATCAACGGCGAGCAGACTGCCATCATAGGCCTGCACCTAAAGGCAGTCCCCACCGAACCGAGTGCGGTGGCTAAGAGGGAGAAGCAGGCCGACGCAGTTGCGAAGCAGCTTAACAGGCTTTCGGTTGCTGGTTATGCCACCTTGGTGCTTGGTGATTTAAATGATTGGGATCCGGTTGTGCCAGATGCAGATCCTAGCGAACAGGCGACTCCCACTTCACAGGCCTTGAAGAAGATGAAGGACTACGTTCCCGGCGGTGACAATGAACTGGTGAATAGCCTCAAGTGGGTTGAGCCAATGGAAAAGAGGTACACCTACAACTACAAAGGTTCAAAGACGGTGCTGGATCACATCCTCCTGCCTCTTGGTTGGCAGGATAGAGTCTCTGGAGTCACAATCGACCACGACAGACCTGATGGGGCAAGCGACCATTGGCCTGTTATTCTGGACTTAAGTTGGTGAAGAATTGAAAACTGAAGGCAAATGAAACACCTCCTTCTTACAACAATCTCAGCTGTGTTGGTGGGGGAGCTGATTGAGTGACCGGTTATGTTTGGGTTTTTTGAAAAACGACGGCGGAAGAAAATTCGGGAGGGAGATTTCCCCGGCGCCTGGGCGGAAATCCTGGAAACGAACTTCCCCATCCACCGGCAACTCTCGGCAGCGGACCAGCGGGAGTTGCAGGGGCACATCCTTGTTTTTCTCGACGAGAAAATGTTCGAGGGCTGCGGCGGGCTTGTGATCGATGACGAGATCCGGGTGACCATCGCCGCGCAGGCCTGTATCCTGTTACTGCACCGCGAGCCGGCCTACTACCCGACGCTGCGCACGATCCTCGTTTACCCCAGCTCGTACCTCGCGAAGCATCCTCACGACGAAAAAAAGAAGCATCATCGCCTTGGCGAGTCGTGGCAGTTCGGGCCGGTCGTGCTCGCTTGGGACTCGAGCCGGCGCGGCGGCAAAAACTCCTTCGACGGCCACAACGTCGTGATGCACGAGTTCGCGCATCAGCTCGACCAAATTGACGGCGCGGCCGACGGCGCGCCCACGCTTGGCCAAGGGGAGGAGCGGGGCCAGCGCAGGCAACTGTACCGCTCGTGGGCACTGGTGTTCAGCCGCGATTTTGAGTGCCTACAGAAAAAGGCAGCCAAGGGCAAAAGGACCGTGATCGACCACTACGGCGCAACGAATCCAGCGGAGTTTTTCGCGACAGCCACCGAGGCGTTCTTCGAGAAACCACGGCAATTGAAAAAGAAAAGGCCGGAGCTGTATGAAGAACTCCGGGCCTATTACAAGCAGAACCCCGTGGCGTGGCACGGAAGCCGCGATCGTTAAAAAATCAAATCGCCTACCAATTGTCTCGGCGTCCTCCGCGGTCGCCACGGTCGCCACGGTCGCCACGGTCGCGATAACCGCCGCCTCCGCCGCCCCGGCCACCACCACCCCGGCCGCCGCCGCCTCCGCCGCCGCCGCGATCCTCACGCTGCCGGGCCTCGTTCACGGTCAGTTTGCGTCCCATGAAATCCTGACCGTCGAATTTCTCAACAGCAGCCTTTGCTTCCTCGTCACTGGAATAAGTCACGAAGCCAAAGCCCCGTGATCTGCCCGTGTCACGATCATTTACGATCACTGCTTCAGTGATCTCGCCACATTCTCCGAAAGACTCCCGGAGATCGTCATCTGTGGCGTCCCAATTCAGGCCGCCCACGAATATTTTATTTCCCATAATAACCCTTTCGGCGATAACCCGACTGGGAAATCGCCACTAGGCGAAGAAGGTGAAGCCGACTCCAGCGCTTGGCAAGCGGTAAAGGTCAGCCCGAGGTGATTTTCGTGTACGCCGCGCCCTCGTTTATCGTGGGGGTCTCGGGCCTCCCCTTGTAGTGATAAATAAGGTCGAGATTGTGAATGCCAAGCAGGTGCAACACCGTGGCGTGCAGGTCGTGCACGTGCAGACGATCCTCCGTCGCCCACAGGCCCAGCTCGTCCGTCGCGCCGATCACCTGACCACCCTTCACTCCACCGCCGGCCATCCACATGGTGAAACCGGTGGGGTTGTGATCGCGTCCGTCGCCCTTTTCGCTCATCGGCGTGCGGCCAAACTCGCCGCCCCAGATCACTAGCGTCTCCTCTAGCAACCCGCGCGACTTGAGATCCTTCAGCAGCCCGGCGGTCGGCAAATCGCTCTGTCGACATTGACGCGAATGGTTTTCCTCCATCTTCGAATGCGAATCCCACTTGCTGCCCGCGCCGTGGTAAATCTGCACGAACCGGACGCCGCGCTCGACCATTCGCCGTGCCAACAGGCAACACCGGCCGAACGGCTCCGTGTCCCTGTTGCCGAAGCCGTAGAGCCGACGGGTCGCTTCCGATTCGTGGCTCAAGTCCACCGCCTCCGGCGCGGCTGACTGCATGCGATAGGCCAGCTCGTAACTGCGGATGCGCGCCTCTAGTTCGCTCTGGTGCCCGCGCGTGGCGCTGTGCTGCTCGTTGAGCCGCCGCAACAACTCGAGCTTTCGCCGATGCGTTGCCGGCGTCACACCCTTGGGGATGTTCAAGTGCCGAAACGGCTCCGCGCCGGGGCTAAGCCGGATGCCTTGGTACGCCGCCGGCATAAAACCGGCGCTCCAGTTGCGCGGCCCGTTTGTCGGGGTCGACCTGGTGTCGGTCATCACGACAAACGCCGGCAGGTTTTCGTTCCCGGTGCCGAGCCCATAATTCACCCACGAGCCAAGGCTTGGCCGGCCGGCGAGCGGTTGGCCTGTGTTCATTTGGCAGACGCCGCCCGAGTGGTTGATGCCGTTGGTCCAGCAGGAGCGGATCACCGCGAGATCATCGACGCACCCGGCGGTGTGCGGCAGCCAGTCGCTCACCCAGGCGCCGCTTTGGCCGTGGCGCTTCCACGTGCGCGGACTCGCGAGTAGCGGCGACTCCGTCTCGCCCATCGCCGTGATCGGCCGCTTGAAACTTTCCGGCATCCGCTGCCCGGCGAGCTTGTTGAGCAGCGGCTTGGGGTCGAACAGGTCGATGTGACTCGGGCCACCCTCCATGAATAGAAAAATGACATTCTTCGCCTTGGGCGCAAAGTGCGCTTGGCCAGGCGCCAAGGACCCGGCGGCGGCGAACGCCTTGTCACGCGCGAGCATGCCGCTGAGTGCCAACGCGCCAAACCCAGCACCGCCACGAAGCAACAGCTCCCGCCGCGAAAAAATTTCATTCGTGACTTGTGCTCCAAAAATCATAATTCAATCCACATACAAAAAGGCGTTGGCGTTCATTAGCACATGGCAGTACTCGGCGAGCGCGGCCAAGCCGGACGGCTTGTTCGCCGCGCCGCAGGCATCGAGAAACGCCAGCGCGTCGTTGAATTGCGACGGTAGCGGCGCTTGGCCAAAGGCCAACTCATGCGCGACAGCAACCTGCGCCTCGGCATTGCCGGGGTGGCGCTTGGCCAGGCGCTTGGCCAGGGCCGCCGCCCGGTTGCGCGTCCACTCACTGTTGAGCAGCAGCAGCGACTGCGTCGCGGTGGTGGTCACGTTGCGCTGCGGCATGTGCGAAATATGATCCGTCGAGTCGAAGGTGTGCATCACTTCATCCGGGCTGTTACGCATCACCTTGCGATAAATAGAACGGCGATTCGACTCGTCGGCTACAACACCTTCGCCGCCCGACTCCAAATCTAGTTCGCCGGAAACGGACAATAACCCGTCGCGCACCTGCTCCGCGCTTAACCGGCGAATCGGCGCGCGGGCAAACCAGGTGTTGGCCGGGTCGGCCTGCTCCGAATGCGCATTGATCGACGCCTGCCGGTACGTCGCGCTGGTGACCATCCGCCGGTGCATTTTCTTGTGGCTCCAGCCGTCGGCGACGAATCGCGCCGCGAGCCAGTCGAGCAACCCGGGATGCGTCGGCGGCTCGCCGAGCTTGCCGAAGTCGCTGGCGTTGGCGGCCAAGCCGCGACCGAAATGCTGCTGCCAAAGCCGATTCACCATCACGCGGCTCGTCAGCGGGTTGTCCGGGCTCGTGATCCACTTCGCCAGTGCCGTGCGGCGGCCGGTCGACCTCAGCGCGGCCGGCGGCAGAGTGATGCGTGCCGAACCGGGATTTAGGATGCTCAAGAAACCTGGCTCAACGTCATCGCCCTTTTTCGGGATGCGAGTGGCCGGAGCCACCGGGCCGGCGTCGCTGATAACAAACTTCACCTGGGGTAGAGGCTTCGGCTTTTGGGCCTCGAATGACTTCAACTCAGCCCGAAGTCGCTCCCATTCCTCCTTCGTGCCGCCCTTGAGTCGCTCTGATAACTTCTCAGGCTCAACACCAAACTGCCGCTCTGATAACTCCGCGATCTGCCGCTCATAGCCGGTACGATCCTCAGGTCGCTTTCGAACCATGGTTTTGATTCTGTCGATGAATTTGTTAAAGCCCTCGCCGGTGGTGTTTTTCAACAGAGCTGGCAGCTCAATGGCGTGGAGTTGCCTGCGTATGTCATCTGTCGCAGCGGCCCAAGCCTTGTACTGCTCAAAAAACTCAAAACGCTGCGAGACGGTGCCAACCGGCATTGAGTCGCGGGGGAGCAGCGGCGTGAAGAACGCACGCATCCGATAATAGTCGCGCTGCGGTATCGGGTCGAATTTGTGGTCATGGCAGCGCGCACACTGCAGGCCCATGCCCAAAAATACGTCGCCAGTGACGTTGGTGACGTCGACAAGGATTTCGTTCCACTGCGTCTCCACGTCGCGCTGGTTGTATTCGTAAATCCAATGGCGCAAAAACATCGTGGCGATATGTGCGTCACGGTTGCCGGGATCAATCTCGTCGCCGGCCAACTGCTCCCGGACAAACCGGTCATACGGTTTGTCAGTGTTGAACGAACGGATGACGTAGTCGCGGTACCGCCACGCCTCAGGCCGATAGTGATCTGACTTGTAGCCGTCAGAGTCGGCGTAGCGCACAAGGTCGAGCCAAAATGTTGCCTGACTCTCTCCGTAGCGTGGACTGTCGAGCAATCGATCGACCAGTTTTTCGTAGGCATCCGGAGAATCGTCGTCAAGAAAGGCGGCAATCTGTTCCTGTGCCGGAGGCAGGCCAGTGAGATCCAGACACACACGGCGAATGAGTGTCCGGCGATCCGCCGTCGTTGCCGGCGACAACTCCTGTGCAGACAACCTTCGGGCGATGAACCGGTCGATCTTGTTGATCGCCCAGCCGCCACCAGCATCCGGCACCGCCGATTGGCGAACCGGCTGGAACGACCACCAATCGCGGTCTGCCTGGCTGAACTCCGCCGCAAAAGCGAAGCCGCCTAGCAAAATCCATAAAATGGCCAAGCGCTGAATCATCACCGCAAAACTATCACGTCACGTGTGCTGTCGGGAGAAAAATATCCTCGCTTGGCCGAGCGCTTGGATTGGGATTGCAGGACTGGATGTTGAGGAATAGGCTTTGCCCACTCACTCCATTTACACATGAACACTTCCTCCACTATACGCACGCCCCGGCGGCAGTTTATCAAGTCCTCGAGCGCCTCAATCAGCGCTCTGGCCACCGTTCACCTGACCAGCGGCCTGCGGGCCGCCAGCCCCAATGACAAAGTGTCTCTGGGTATCATTGGCCCGGGCGGCATGGGGCGAAATCACATCGGGAATCTCAACAAACGCAAGGACGTCCATATCGCGTTCGTGTGCGATCCCGATTCCAACCACCAAGCCAAGGCCGCAAACATGGTCGAGTCCGGCACTGGCATCAAACCGAAGCAACTGGGCGACCTGCGCGAAATGCTGGAGGTCAACAGTGTGGACGCGGTGTTCATCGCCACGCCGGATCACTGGCACGCACCGGCCGCCATCCTCGCCGCTGAGGCCGGCAAACATGTTTACGTGGAAAAACCGTGCTCGCACAATGTCCGCGAGGGGCGGCTGATGATAGAGGCGGCGCGGCGCAACAGGCGTGTCATGCAGGTCGGCACCCAGTCGCGCAGCACCCGGCACGTGCAGCGGGCGATGGAGTTGCTGCACAACGGCGCGATCGGCCGCGTGCTGGTGGCGAAGGCGTGGAACAGCCAGAAGCGCTCGTCTATCGGCAAGGCCAAGCCAGGCGCGCCGCCGGCACATCTCGACTTTGACACGTGGCTTGGCCCGGCCCCGAAGGTGTCGTACCAGTCGAATATGCTGCATGGTATCTGGCGCTGGTGGCACGCGTTCGGCACCGGCGACATGGGCAACGACGGCGTGCACGACCTCGACATCGCCCGCTGGGGCCTCGGTGTCACGTCACACCCAAGCCGCATCGCCGCGCTGGGCGGAAAATATTTCTTCGATGACGACCAGCAGTTTCCCGATACACAGAATGTGCTATTTGAGTACGAGCCGGACACCGAGGGCGGACGGCCACGACAGCTCATTTTCGAGCAGCGCATCTGGGCGCCGTACTTTGAGCAGGGTTACGAGAACGGAGACGCCTTTTACGGCACGGACGGCATCATGCTGTTGGGCAAACACGGTGGCTGGAAGCTGTTCGGGCCGCGCAACAAGCTGCGTGAGCAGATGAGCGGCTCCCCGGACCTGCGGGCGCATCACGACGATTTTTTCCGCTGCATCCGTGAAGGCAGCACACCAAACGCAGATATAGAGATCGGCCACCTGTCGTCATCGCTCTGCCATCTAGGCAACATCGCCACACGCGTCGGGCGGGTACTGGAATTTGATCCCAAACGAGAGCAAATCGTCGGCGACAACGAGGCCAATGCGCTGGTCACGCGAAAGTACAGTGATCATTGGAGTCGGCCAAACGGCGTTTGAATCGGGTTTGCGGTTGATTCAACCACCGTTCTCTGGCAAGGAGTGTCCCCCATGAAACGAGCAATATACGCATTCCTGACAACCACCGTCGCGGCGCTTGGCTTGGTTTGCGCGCAGGCCGAGCCAATGCTGAAGGCGCATTTCGCCGGCATCGACAACCTGATCAAGCGCGACGACGCCAAGACGCTGCGCTCGGTTTGGGCACTCAAGCAAACCCAGGTGTTCCGCAACGAGGTACTCGACAAACTGGCCAAGCGGATGGGCGGCGACAACGCCCAGCGCGAGGCGACCCTACGAAAGCTGCTGCCCGACCTCGGGCGCGGTGAGTTGTTCCTCGATGTCGCGGCGACCGGGAGCCGACCGGACGTCGCACTCATCACCGCGCTGGACAAAAAACGCGGCGTGCTTTGGGTCAAGAGCCTTCGGCAACTGGCCAAGCGGCGCGGCGGCGAGCCGCTTGAGCAGACCGTGGCCGGTTTCACCGGCTGGCGCGTGGACTTCGACAACGGACACACCCTTGGCTTTGGCTACGCCGGCGGCTGGCTGCTGTTCGGCTCTGGGCAGGGGACGCTCAACTATTTGAAAAAAGCGGCTGAGCGAATTGCAAACACCGGCCGCCCCTTCCCGGCCGACGAGGAGCACGACTTGAACATCACTGTGGACGCCCGTTCGCTGCCCGAAGTCATCCTCGACCGGCTGCCAAAAGGGCCGAACACGATCCGCATCACCTCGCGCCTGAAGAAGGATAATTATTACAGCAAGGTAGACGTGGAGTTTGCCGAGCCGCTGCCGGCGGGTGTCCCGGACTGGGAAATCCCGACACGCACCATCACCGAGCCGCTGGCCAGCTTTACTGCCGCGCGCGGCGTAGGTCTGTTCACTGCCAAACCAGACCTTGAACTGCTCGGGCTGCACGCGGCCAACGATCAGTTCTTCGCTTGGTCGCAGTCGCGCACCAAGTTCCAGTCTTTTTTCTCCGTGAAAGTCGATGCGCCGAAGGAGGCGATCGCCGGCTTGGCCAAGCGCATCGGCGACTTCAAAAAAACCGGCGGCAAGGGCGAGAAATTCATCGGTCAAGTCGTGCATGACGCCAAAAAACCGGGACTCACGTGGGGCAACGTGCCGTTGTTCGCGCCGTACGTCACCGTCGGCAACTCGGACGACAAGGGCTACATCGTCGGCGGTGTCTTCCCTCCGGATCCGGTGAAGAAACCAATCCCGGCCGAGTTGCTCGCCGAGTTCACCGGCAAGGAAAATCTGGTCTATTACAACTGGGAAATCACCGGCCAACGACTCGAGAAATGGAACCTGCTGATCCAATTCGCCGCCATCCTCTCCGACCGGCGCGAGCAACTCGTCAACGACACCAAGGGCATCGAGTTCCTGACCGCGTTGCGCCCGAAGCTCGGCAACACCATCACCGACGCCACCATCGACGGCAACCGGCTCACAATCACCCGCAAGTCGCAACTGGGCCTGACCGCGCTCGAGCTTTCCCTGCTCTCCCGCTGGCTGGACAACCCGCGCTTCCCCTCTCCGACGCTGCAGTGGCCCCCCGCTCCAGCCAAGCAACGCACGGCCAAGCCGAAGCAGCCCAAGAAGCCCGCCGACAAAAAGTAACGGACGAACCGATGCTCCGACTCGGCGTCAACATCGACCATGTCGCCACGCTGCGGCAGGCGCGCTATCGCGGCTTCGACAACGGCGAACCGTGCCCCATTGACGCCGTCCGCCAAGTCGAGGCCGCCGGCGCGCACGGCATCACCGCCCACCTGCGCGAGGATCGTCGGCATATTCTCGACCGCGACATCTGGGGCATCCGCGAGGCATTGCAGACGAGGCTCAATTTCGAGATGGCAAACACGCCGGAGATGATCGACATCGCCCTGCGCCTCAAGCCGGAAGCCGTCTGCCTCGTGCCGGAAAACCGCGCCGAGGTCACTACCGAAGGCGGGCTGGATGTCGCCGGCCAAGTCGATGCCATCGCCGCAGCAGCAGCCACGCTTGGCCAAGCCGGCATCGAGGTGAGCCTGTTCATTGATCCCGACCCCGTGCAAATCGAGGCCACCGCAGCGACCGGCAGCCCGTTCATCGAGTTACACACCGGCGCCTACGCGGAGGGATACAGCGACGAGACCAAGCGTGCCGCCGAGCTGGAGCGCTTGGCCAAGGTTGCTAAACAGGCCAAGTCACTTGGCCTCGGCGTCAACGCCGGCCACGGCCTCAACTACGAAAACACGCGCGGCATTTTCGCCGTGCCGCACCTCAACGAGTTGAACATCGGCCACAGCATCGTCAGCCGCGCCGTCACCGTCGGCCTTGGCCAGGCAGTGCGTGAAATGCTCGAGCTGATGGAAGGCTACCCGCAGGCGGAATGATCCTCGGCATCGGCATCGACATCATCGAGATCGGGCGCATCCGCGACTCGCACCAAAAATACGGCGACCGCTTTATCGAGCGCATCCTGCTCCCCGCCGAGATCGACTACTGCTTAAAGCACAAAGACCCCGCGCCAAGTCTGGCCGCGCGGTTCGCCGCCAAGGAGGCGGTCTCCAAGGCCTTCGGCATCGGCATCACCGCCGAACTGGGCTGGCTCGACATGGAGGTCGCCCACCGCGACACCGGCGCGCCGTACGTCATCCTGCACGGCAAGGGGAAGGAACTGCTCGAGGCTCGAGGCGCCAGCAACGTCCATCTGAGCCTCAGCCACACCGCCCACCAAGCCACCGCGATGGCCATCCTCGAGGGGTAATAGTGCGGATGCCAAACAGAATTCCGCCCATCTCCGGCAGCGCGACACGAAACCACACGCTGGCCAAGTCAACTTCCGCTCTTGGTTTGGGTAGATCAAACGCCGGATGTTAATTCAGTTCGGGACTCGAGGTCAGGGTGCCAGTTCGCGCGCAGCCACGCTTGGCCATCTAAAGAGGTTGCCAATCGGACCTTCGCAGGTAGTCTCTTTCGCCCGCCGGGAGGCGGTTTGAATTTGCCTCCCACCCGGCGCGTCCTGTTCGCGTGGATAAACCTAAATCCAACTATTTTCGTGATGGTATTTTTATCGTCGTAGTACTTCTTGCTGTGCTGTCGTTCGAGTTGTTTTCCGGTACCGGCGGCGAGATTCGCACCTACAACGTCCCGAAGGAAAAACCGGCCCGCGCCGCTGCGCCCGAAGCCAAGCCGAATCCAAGTTCACTGATCCAGTTTGCCAAGCCGGAGGACTGGATTGACAATACTGATGCGTCCGGGCTCGCGACACTCTCTTTTGCACTGCCCGGCAATGCCGGAGTCAGTGCCATCCCGTTGCCAGCGCGACTGGCGGAAAACCCGATGATCGTCAACATGTGGCGCCAGCAGCTGGGCCTTGACCCGGTGGACGAAGCCTCGGTAGAAGGTCTCACCAAGCCGATTATGATCGGTGGCATCACGGGCCGGCTGTTTGACTTCGCCGGCACCAAGCCGCTCCCGGGCCAGGATGATCCACCCCGCATCGTCTCCGCATCAGTCGTGCTTGGCCAAGTCGGCTGGTTTTTCAAGTTGTCCGGCTCAGCCGGCGCGGTCGAGCCTCAGTTCGCCGCCTTCACGAATTTTATCGCAACGCTCAAGTTCCGACCGGCGGCAAGCGAAGTGAACTTTGATAAAATAATGGCGGAGGCACGGCAGGCCAATCCGCCACCGCCCGCACCCGCCGCTGTTGGCCCGGCGTGGACCACGCCGACCGGTTGGGCCGAGCAGCCGCCCACCGCCATGCGCCTGGGCAATTTCACCGCAGGAGACGGCAAAGCGGAGATCACGGTGATGACATTCCCCGGCGACGTCGGCGGGCTGTTGGCCAACGTCAACCGCTGGCGCGGCCAAGCGGGGCTGTCGCCGGTTGATACCGCCGGCTTGGCCAAGGCAACGGAGCAAGTGAGTGTCGCCGACACGCCGGCTACGATGGTCGAGGCCATCGGCGCCACCAACGGTTCGCTGAGCGTGTATCACCCGGCGGACGGCCTGACGTGGTTTTACAAAATGAGCGGGCCGAGTGATGTTGTCACCGCCGAGAAAGACGCGTTCATGGAATTCGTCCAGTCCATCCGGTTCCCGAAACCGTAAATCGCGATGCCGTTACTCAAGCCGTTTGTCCAGTTTTGGTGCTCGTTGCGCCTAACCGTGACCTGCCTCATCGGGGCGATGGTGCTGGTGTTTGTCGGCACACTGGCGCAGGTGGACCAGGGACTTTACGATGCGCAGAAAAAATATTTCCGCAGCTATTTTCTCGTGCCGGAAAGCATCGGCGGCGCGGGCTGGGCGCAAATCCGAGTCGGCAGTTCGCAGTGGATGCCGCCGGGGCACTGGAGCGAAATCGAGGGCTCACAGATCAGCCTGCTCGATTTTGAGGCGGAACACGACGGCCAGCGGGCGGTCATCTCGGTGTCCAAGCTGGCCAAAAATGCCGGCGGGTTGCTGGCCAACGTCAACCGCTGGCGCAAGCAAATCGGCCTCGGGGAAATTAAGGATCTGCAGCTTGAGTCGTTCGTAGTGGACGGCAACCCCGGAAAGTTCGTCGAGATAAACAACGGCACACGGGACGGCAAGCCGGCTACAACGCTGGGCGTCATTCACACCATCACCTATCGCACGCTGCCGGAGACGTGGTTTTACAAGATCACCGGCGACACCGATGCAGTGATGAAGGAGAGGGACGCCTTCCGTGACTATGTGCGGTCGGCCCGCTACCCGGTGATGTTCAAGTTTCCGTTCGTCGGCGGTTACCTCCTGGGCATCACGCTGCTGGTCAACCTGCTCGCCGCGCACTTTCAG
>JASLKI010000335.1 GCA_030747575.1 Verrucomicrobiota bacterium
CGGGCCTCGATCGCCTCGATTTTCGCCTCGACCAGGGGATGATCCGGCACGGCAAAGGGCAGCCGTGTGATGATGACATTTTGCAGGGCGTCGCCCGGCACATCGACGCCCTGCCAAAAGCTGTCCGTGCCGAGCAACACCGAGTGCTCGTCGCGTTTGAACCGCTCGAGCATCGTCGAGCGCGGCACACCGGCGCCCTGCACCAAACAGTCCCAGCCGTGACCGGCGAAAAAGCCCTCTAGTTCCTCCGCCACCTCGCGCATCAGTTTGAAGTTGGTAAACAGCACAAATGCACGGCCTTCGCTCAACTCGATAAAGTGTCGTAATTGCTTGGCCAATGCGTCGCGGTACTCCGGCTCGCGCGGGTCGGGCATCTTGCCGGCGATGAACAGTTTCATCTGCCGCTCGTAGTCGAACGGCGAACCGACCTGCAACGCGTTCACTTTTTCCGCACCGACTTGGGTGGCGAAATAGTCGAGCCCGCCCTTCGCCTTGGCCGAGGTGGAATCGCTCAGGGCCAGCGTGGCGCTGGTGAGCACCACCGGCGAGTTGCAGCAGAACAAACGCCGACGCAAATGCACCGCAACGTCCACCGGCGCGGCGTTCAACGACAGGATCGTCCCGGCCTTGCCGGACTTCTCCACCCAGTAGACATGGTCGTCCGACTCCTGCGAGAGGAACAGCTTCACCCCCTCGCGAAGCTCGCCGACGCGACGGTTGAACTCCGCCAACTCCTGCCCGGTGTCGGCATCGTCGGTGTCGTCGCGCACCTGCACCAGTGCCTCCCGCACACGCTGCAGCGGCAGTGTCAGCGTGTCGTTGACCAGGCCGGCATTGCGCACGCGCAGTTCTTTCCAAGCGCGGACTTTGTTCCCGCCAAATTTCCTCGTTTTGGCCTGCTCTTCGTTAAGCTCGTCACAGGCCATCTCGAGTTCGCCGAAGAACTGCTCCATCGCCGCCGAGGCGTCCTCCACGTTCCGGGTCGCCTTGCCTTCGCGCAGCAGGCCGAGCAATCCTTTCCCTGTTTTTGGATTCCAAAGCCGTTGCAGGTTGAACTGCACCTGGCCACTCGAAACGCTCAAGCCCATATGCCTCGACGCCACCGGTCCAATGTTGTGCGCCTCATCGAGAATCACGAAGTCGTTTTTGAACAGCACACCCTCGTCCTTGCTCGGTTCATCGTCATCACCGCCGTTGTCTTCGAGTAAACTGAAAAACAGGGAGTGATTTAGCACCAGCACATCGGCGGAAAGAACCCGGCTTCGGGCGCGCTGGAAAAAACAGGTCTGGCCCATCTTGGCGATGTCGGAGCTATGGCCGCAAAGCTTCGTCGAGCAAAGCCCTCGCTCCGAGTTGACCAAGTCCCACACCTTCGGGTCGGGCGTGATGTCGAAATCCGAAAGGCTGCCGTCGGTCGTCTCCTTCGCCCACTCGGTGATGCGCTTGAGTTCCCCCATCTCGGAGGAGGTCAACAGTGTCGCCGCCTGTTGTCTCGCGCGCTGGAGCCGCCGTGTGCAGAGATAGTTGCCGCGGCCCTTGAGCATCGTGAACGAAAACTCGACCGGCAACACCTGCTTGAGCATCGGCAGATCCTTCTCGGTCAACTGCTCCTGTAAATTAATCGTGTGCGTGGAGATGACGGCTTTTTTGTTTTGGCCGACCGCGTGAAGGATGGCCGGAGTGAGGTAGGCCAGACTTTTACCGACGCCGGTGCCGGCCTCGACGATGAGATGCTCGCTGTCCTTCAACGCCTTGGCCACGGCCACGGCCATCTGCTGTTGCTCGGGGCGGAACTCGAAATTCCTGGCCTTCGACAACAGGCCGCTGTCGGAAAAAAATGTCTCGGTCGCGGCGACCAAGTCCAAGCCGGTGCCCTGTTCCTCGTCCACGAAGCTGATCACTCGTCGACCTCCCGTTTTTCGATGACGGCCAACTCGGTTTTGTTTTTGACCAAGCACCTGGCCGACAGCACGCCGGTGAAGTTGACGTTCGGGTACAGCACACAGTCACGGCCAATGATCGAGCCGGGGTTGAGAACCGTGTTGCAGCCGATCTCGGTTCGGTCGCCGATCAACGCGCCGAACTTGGCCAAGCCGCTGTCCATCGGCCCGGAAGCCAGGCGGACGTTGACATTGCCGCGGATGAGTCGGTAGTTGGAGAGCATCACTCCGGCGCCAAGATGGACGCGGTAGCCCAGCACCGAGTCGCCGACGTAGTTGAAGTGCGGCACGTCGCAGCCGTTAAAGAGCAGCGAGTTTTTCAACTCGGCGGCGTGGCCGACGACGCAGCCGTCGCCGACGATGACGTTGTCACGCAGCGTTGCGCCGTGGCCGATGAGGCAGTTGCGCCCGATCCAAACCGGGCCGCGGATCAGCGCACCGGCCTCGATCAACGTGCCTTCGCCGATGAACACGTCGCCCTCGATCACCGTCTGGCTGTGCGCCTGGCCAAGCTGCCGTGGCTCGAGCGTGTCGCGCAGATAGCCGCCGATACGCGGCAGCACCTCCCACGGTTGCCCAAGCGAGTCGAACAGGCTCGCGTGCTCCGTTTTCCCAAGGTCAAACAGGTCTTCTGATCGGGGGATGTCAGTTACGTTCTCCACGCGCGCTTGGCCAAGGGGAAACAAAAAAGCCCTTCCAGAGGAAGGGCTTTTTGTAATTTCAGCCTATGTGGCGAGAAACTCTTCCCGCTCGAGAAAGCCGGATAACTGCCGGATACGCGTCGGGTGGCGCATTTTTCGCAGGGCCTTGGCCTCGATTTGCCGGATGCGCTCGCGGGTGACCTTGAACTGTTTGCCCACCTCCTCGAGGGTGCGGGAGTAGCCGTCGGCCAGGCCGAAGCGCAGCTCGAGCACTTTGCGCTCGCGCTCGGTGAGCGAGATCAGCACGTCACCAAGCCGATCTTTTAGCAGGGCATAGCTCGCCATGTCGGTCGGGTTTTCGGCGCTCTTGTCCTCGATGAAGTCGCCGAAGCTCGTGTCCTCGCTGTCGCCGACCGGCGCCTGCAGCGAGATGGGCTGCTGCGCCATTTTCATGATCTGACGCACGCGCTCGACGGTCAGTTCCATCTCGCTGGCGATTTCCTCCGGGGTGGCTTCGCGGCCGAATTGCTGCACGAGCTGCTTCTGCACGCGCATCAGCTTGTTGATCGTCTCGATCATGTGCACCGGTATGCGAATGGTGCGTGCCTGGTCGGCGATCGAGCGGGTGATCGCCTGCCGAATCCACCACGTGGCGTAGGTGGAAAACTTGTAGCCGCGGCGGTATTCGAACTTCTCGACCGCCTTCATCAAGCCGACGTTGCCCTCCTGGATAAGATCGAGGAAGGACAGTCCGCGGTTGGTGTATTTCTTGGCGATGGAAATGACGAGGCGCAGATTGGCCTCGATCATTTCGCCCTTGGCCTGATGCGCCTTGCGGGCGAAGTGCTTGAGTTCCTCGTAGGTCGTTAGATAGTCCTCGGCCGGCTTCCGGACGAATGCCTCGAGGGCGGTGAGCTTGCCTTCCTCGCCCCTGAGCATCATGTCGGTTTGGGACGACTTTGAAGCCTTTTTCAATTGCTCGATAGCTCGGAGGTTCTGCTGCATTTTGTCGTGGATGTTGTCCGCGACCAGTCCCATTTCATCGATAACCTTTTGTTTAAATAAAAACTTGGGGAAGTTTTTCTGCAACTTGTCGTTCAGTTGTTCGAAGGCTGCGCAGGCCTTCTTCGACTTGGCCTTGGCGGCGCGTCGCCAAGCCAGATATTTTTTGTCCACCTCGGCATCCTCCTCCCTCACCTTTTTGATGAGACGATGAAGCGCCTTGATGTGTTTCTCGCGGGTCTCGATGACCTTGTCGATCGTAACCCGGTCGAACCGTTCCTTGGGGGGATCGGCTGTCAGCTTTTCGGCCAGAGCAATATGTTCCTTGGCGGTGAAGCCTAAGCTGTACAGGATGCGTTTGACCTCAAGTTCGGCAGCCTCGATCCGCTTGGAAATCTCCACCTCCTGCTCACGGGTCAACAGCGGCACCTGCCCCATCTGCTTGAGGTACATGCGAACCGGATCGTCCAGAATATCCAGCCGGCTTTTTTCGGCTTCGGTCGCCGACTCGACCGGCTTTTGGCGGGGTGCCGAGTCCAACTGCTCGACAATCTCCACTTCAAGACTTTTCAACTTGGCTAAAACCTCATCCAGTTTCTCGGGAGTCACCAAATCCTTGGGTAGAGCCTCGTTGATGTCGGAAATGGTCAGGTGACCCTGGTTCTGGGCCAAGTGCATCAACTCCTTGATTTTTTCCTTTAAGTTGAATTCCTCATCCTTGGAGAAATCCGGCTCCGGAGGCAGCCCATCGACCAACCCTAATTCATTGACACCCTCCTTCTTTTCACCAGCGGGCGGTGGGGTTATCTTTTTCCTGGCCTTGGGTTTCTTGGGCGCTTTCTTGGGCGCGGTTTTTTTCGACGAAGCCTTGGAAGCCGGCTTGGCCGGTTTCTTGGCGGGAGCCTTTTTGGCCACCGGTTTCCTGACGGGAGCCTTTTTGGCTACCGGTTTCTTGGCGGGAGCCTTTTTGGCCACCGGTTTCTTGGCGGGAGCCTTTTTGGCTACTGCTTTCTTGGCCGGTGCCTTCTTTTTTGTGGTCGCTTTTGCAGCGGTTTTTTTTGGCGATGCCTTTTTGGCTGCCGGTTTTTTGCCTACCTTGCTGACCGATGGTTTTGTTGTTTTTTTGGCGGCTGTTTTTTTCTTCGCGCCAGTCGCCTTGGATTGCGCGGGGGTTTTAGCCTTTTTGGCCGGTGCCTTTTTTGCGGCTGTTTTCTTGACTACGTTTTTTTTGGTTAGTGCTTTTGCCATTCCGTTAATCTCGATCAGGTGAAGATGCACTCCACCTCATGACTCTAGAAGGAGTCCCGCTGGACAATCAGGACAGCACCCAATTGTTTCACAATTAAATTCGCCTGTCAATCGGCTATTCGTTTTTTAGTGTAACGCCGCCGTTTGTTCATTATATAATAGGTTTAACCCAATGGAAGCAAATGGCTTGGAAGTTTTATTTCAGGAGCCAGGCAATCGCTGCCACCTGACCCAGGCCCAGCAGGAGCAAGGCGACCCAAATCAAGGCTTCAGACGCTGAACGGTCGGCTTGGCCAAGCGGCGCGAGCCAGAATCGGAGCTTGGCCGCGCCCAATCCTACTAGGTCGCCGTGTTTCAATCGAACAGTTTTGCCTTGGGAAACGCCGTTGATGATAACCAATGCGTCGGAGCAGGGGGTGGCTGTAATCCCTTTTTCGCCGGCATTGTCCAGTATCAGGTGTGTGTCCCAAACGCCCTTGGCTAAGATCTGTAGATCGCAACTCTTCGCTTGGCCAAGCGTAAAAGGAAAACGGCGGGCCTCTATTGGGTCGCCCGCCGCGGTGCCGTCAACTCTCTCGAGTCGAATCTTCAAAAAAGCCTTCGTCCCACGACGATGTTATCACCCGGATAAACGGGCAGATCCCTTGTTGGGTCATCCAGAGCCGCCTTGCAGTCGATGATGTCCACTTTGCCGGTGGCCCGTATCACTCGCACCTCCCGTTGATCCGCGAAATCGGTGAAGTCGCCCGCAGATTGAATCGCTTGGGTAACCGTAATCCGGCCGATGAAAATCTGGCGACTGGGCTGCCGAACCTCCCCTCCCACGTAAAAGAACCGGTCGGCTGTCCTGATGGTAACGTTGATGGTTTTGTAGATCGCGGGCACGTACTCCTTCTCGAGTTCCCGCTCGAGTTCACCGATTGTTTTCCCGGCGGCAATGATGGGTTCTTTCAGGTATGGCGGACTGATGGTGCCATCCTCACGGATGCGGCAACTGTAGGGAATCGGGACCGTACTCAGGCCGCTGAAAGTGATGGTAATTTGATTTCCGGGCTCAAGGCTGTCCGTGGAGTTGACAGTAAGCGGCACTTCATTCGTCCGGGCGACCGGATTCACGGGCCCTGGGCGTGGTGTTGTCTCGCAACCGGCGGCCATCAGCACGGTCGCAACCAATAAACCTCTGCAAACATATTTCATCAAGCTATCAACAAAACCCATTTTATATTAACCCTCGAACTGAGTTCTCGCGCCCAATCAGTACTTGGGCTTCTCATCTTCCCCGCCAGTTTTGGCACTCGCCAGCAGCTTGGTTTTCTTACTGCTCTTGGTATCCCCCTCGGCGGACTCCTCATTTTCACGGCTCTTGTAATAGTTATCGTAATAATAACCGCTGTAATAGTAGTAGTAGGAATCCTGGGAAATATTGATGTTGTTGAGAACGACACCCACAAGTTCACCGCCAACCTTGGTCACCATTTCTTTGGCCCGCTGGGTCATCATTTGAGGGTATTTGCGGTACTGCACCACCAGCACACACATGTCCACCATGCTGGCCAGAACCGAGGCGTCACTCACTCCCATGATGGGTGGAGCGTCCAAAAACACGTAGTCGTACCGGCTCTTCATTTCGGTCACGAACTCCTTCATCTTGGCCGAACTAAGGATGCCCATTGAACTGCTGGGCAGCTTGCCACTGGGGATGAAATGGAGCGACGGTAATTCCGTCGTCTGGATGACCTTGTCGATGGTGACCTGTCCCAGCAGGTAGTTGGTCAGGCCAATGTTGTTGGACACATTCATGTAACGGTGCATCGAGGGACGACGCAGGTCGGAATCCACAATCAGAATTCTATCCCCCATCTGCGCAAAGACCACTGCGAGATTGAACATGGTCGTTGTCTTGCCCTCGCCCGCACCGCCACTCACCACGCTGAACGTGGTTTGGTTCTCGTCCTTGCGCCCTGCAAAAAGAATGTTGGTGCGCAGCACCCGATACGCCTCCGCGTGGGGGCTTTCGTCCCCTTCGTCCAGGAGGGATCCGACGTTTTGAGGGATGACACCGAGGACGGCCGCCCCAAGGGCGCGCTCAACGTCGTCAATGGTCTTCACGCTGGTGTCGAGATACTCGATAAAAAATGCCAAGCCCACACCCAGAATCAGGCCGACCACAACTCCCAGCGCGATGTTCAGTGGTATATTCGGTCGAATTGCCGTCAAGGGCATGTCCGCATCGTCGGTGATTTCCACGGTGGAGTCCTTGGGCAGCGCCAAGTCCACTTGCTCTTGCATGATCCGGAACAAGATGGTGTCACGAATGCGCGTTGTATTGGCCAACTTCCGCTTGGCGGCAAAGTAGTCCCGACCTGTCTCTCGCATGTCGGACTCCCTTTTTTTTGCATCGGCGACATCAATCTGTAGCTGTTCCACCTGAGCAAAAGCAGAGCTGACCTTCAGTTCCAGTCCCGCAAGAACGCCTTGAATTCGATCATCAATCTGTTGCTCAAGCGTGGCCACCACCTTTTCCAGTCCTTTTATCCTAGGGTGCTGCTCCCCAAGGTCGATGCTTTGATTAGCCAACGTTTGCTGGCCGGTATGTAATTCACGGATCAAGACATCCAACTGGGCGTCGGGGTAGGCCGTCGATATGGAATCCCGCAGTTCCTCGAGGGACTGTAACTTAAGCCCATCAAGTAATGTGGACATTGATGTGTGAACCGCTCTTGCGTCGATCAACCCGGATTCATAACGACGTACGATTTCCGGCTCGATGATCGAGTAGCTTTCCTCGCCGGCGGCATCGGAAATGCCGAAGTCTACGCGCAGTTTATCGACGGCGTCCTGCAGTTCGTCAATATCTTCGTTATATATAACCATCTTGCCTTCGAGCGCCTTGATTCCCTTTTCCACCTGACTCTTCTGCGCATCTGTCCTGTGGGTCTGGTATTCCTCAGCAATGGACTGGGCGATTTTTCGAGCTAACACTCGTTCCCGATCATACGCCCGAAGCTCAATGATGCTGGTATTCCTAAACTGGCGAATATCTATCGCTTTTTTGAGGCGTTTCCGGGCCGTAATGGAATCCAACGACTCGCCGCCGTTGAGGCGTTTCCATTCTTCAGCCAAATTGCACTTGGCAACCACCTTGTCCAGGACCTTTTGTGATTGAATTTTCTCGAACTCGGTCTGGATGAAGTAAGGGTCAAACGCCGACGGTCCGGATTGCATGCCCAGCAACGGGGCAATATCCGATGTATCCTTCTCGATAGATATCCGGGAGAGGCTCATGTAGGTCTTGGGCATGAAGAGTGTCACCACGGTGGTCGTCACAGCGGTAAGCAAAAAGACGAGCAGGATGGTTACGAGCCGAACGCGAATGATCCGCCAATAATCCAGAATATGGAGCTTGTCGGAAGACTGATCTGTGCTTTGGCTTTTATCCATTTTCTATACCCAGAAAAAAAGGGAGGCCAGATAAACACTTCTGGCCTCCCTTTAAAAGTTTTAGTTTCAGAAAATTAGTAACTCGTGCCAATGCCTACGGACACGTAGTTGCGCTCGAAACTGCGGTTAGGAATATCCGAGTCTAGCTCGTCATAGTTATATGCCAGTTCGGCCCAGACGTTGCTGCTGATGGCGTAGGTGAGGCTAGCCCCCAGCAGGAGGAGATCCTCCTCTCTGCCGTCTATGTTCTCTCCGCCACCGTTGATTTCTGAATTCTGAAAGCGTCCGGTCAGCGTTCCGTGAACTTTGGCGCTAATCTCGTGGAGTAACTGGGCGTAAACCGCAGTGGTTTCCTGATCTGCTGCCTGCAGATCCGTGGCTCCTCGAGCGAGTGTCACTCCAGCCACCATCTTACTTCCTTCAGCATATCCCCACTCCATGCGAGCGCTAACGTACGGGCTGGTTTCGTCTTCCGGTATCAGCGCCGGCATCAGATCGTAATCATAGTAATCGGCATACTGAACACC
>JASLKI010000336.1 GCA_030747575.1 Verrucomicrobiota bacterium
GCGAACAGCATCAAAAAATTTCAGAGCCACAAGCTGCATATCGAGTTTCGCCTTCCGTACGAGCCGACGAAGCGCGGCCAGGCGCGAGGCAACAGCGGTTGCTACATGCAGGCCCGCTACGAGGTGCAGATGCTCGACTCATTTGGCCTCGCCGGCAAACACAACGAGTGCGGCGGCATTTACACGATCGCTGATCCGGATGTGAACATGTGCCTTCCGCCGCTGCAATGGCAGACGTACGACATCGACTTCACCGCGGCCAAGTACGACAAGGACGGCAAAAAAACCGCCAACGGCCGCGCCACTGTGCGCCACAACGGCGTGCTAATCCACGACAACGTCGAGCTGCCCAAGCGCACCACCGCCAGCCCGCTGGCCGAGGGCCCGGAACCGGGCTTCCTCCACCTGCAGGACCACGGCAACCAAGTCCGTTACCGCAACATCTGGGCCATCGAGAAATAACACCCGGCCAAGCAAAAGCCCCGGAGAGGCAGCGCTCTCACTGCGTTACCGTCCAGTCGCCGTAAAACTCCGCGAACCACGCCTCCGGCTTGACCTCGAAACGCCACTCGCGGCAGCGCCACACAAAGGTGAGTTCGCCGGCGTGCAGCGCGTGGCACGGCAGCAGCAACGCCCGCCGTTGCTCGCCGGTGAGCCGTCGCTCGACCAGCGCGAGGTAGCAGTCCTCGTCGTGCCCGTACAATTTGTCACCAACGATCGGGTGCCCGATGTGCGCCAAGTGAATCCGAATCTGATGTTTTCGCCCTGTCCGTGGCCGGGCGTGGAGTAGTGAAAAGTTCCCCTCGTCGCGTTCAAACCGCTTGGCCACGGTGAAGTCGGTTTGCGCCGCTCGGCCGTCCGCACGCACGCAATCCTTGATCGCCACCGGGCTGGCCTCGTCGCGGCCAAGCGGCTCGTCGATAGTGCCGGAGTCCGGCCCGACATGGCCGCGCACGATCACGTCGTACGACTTTTGCACGATGCCGCCTTCCCAAAGCCACCGCAATTCCTTCGCCACCTCGTCGCGCTTGGCCAGCAGCACGATGCCGGTCGTCTCGCGGTCGAGTCGGTTGATCATGTGTGCACCCGCGGCCTTGCCAAGGTGCAGCCGCACGCGGCTGATCAGGCTGCTGTACTCGTCTCCCTTGGTCGGGTGACAAACCAGGTCGGCCGGCTTGTTGACCACCAGCAACTCGTCGTCCTCGTGGACGATCTCGAACAACGTGTCAGTCATGCCGCCGCGGATTTTTCATTTCAGATTATTCCGGCACGGTGGCCGATCGGTAAAAGATGCGGCATTTCGGCAGCGCCTTTTGCAGCCGGCGAATACCCTCAACGGTCAGCCGTGTCCGATGCAGATACAGCGACTTCAACTGCTTGAGCTTGGCCAGGCGCGGGACGCTGGCGTCGGTGATGCGCGTGTCGTGCAGCCACAGTTTTTGCAGTTGGCCAAGCGCGGCGAATTGTCTTGTGCCCTTGTCGGTGAGGCGCGTCTCGCCGAGGTGCAGTCCGGTCAGCTTCGGCAGTTTGGCCAAGTGCGCCATCGCCGCGTCGCCGATTTTGTTGCCGCTCAGGCCGAGGTAAACGAGCCGCTTCAGTTTGGCAATGTGCGCCATGCCGGCGTCGGTCACGCGCGTCTCGCCGATCGGCAGATGCTGGAGCCGGGGTAGCTTGACCAAGTGCGCTAGCCCCACGTCGCCAACTTGAGTGCGGTAAAGGTTGAGCCACTCGAGCTTGGCCAAGCCGGTGAGGTGCGCAAGTCCCGCGTCGCCAATCTTGGTTTGCTCGAGCGAGAGGTCGGTGAGATTCGCAAAACTGGCAACGAATTTCAGTTGATCATCCGTGATCCTCGAGCGGTTGAGACTGATCTCGGCGACCGCGCCGCCTTTCGTGAACACACCGCCGCCAAGCGCCCGAAGTTTGTCGGCGTCATCGGCCTGAGTCGCCCAG
>JASLKI010000337.1 GCA_030747575.1 Verrucomicrobiota bacterium
GCTGTTGGCGCTGTCGCCGGGTAGGATCGCCGCGCCCAGTTCGCCTCCCTTAAACGCCGACTCGCGGCTCGTCAATCGGAAGTCACTCTTGGGCCGCTTTTCACCGTGGCACTTGAGGCAGGAACGCTTCAGCAAAGGCTGGATGTCGGTGGCAAAATCGACTTTACGCTCGGCGGACATCGGCAGTTTGCCGGTATCGACCGGTTCCAGTGCCACCGCGCCCACACCGCTCAACAGGATGGCCAGCAGCGTTCGCATCAGTACAGCAGGCGCGGGCTGAAATTGGAGCCGTGCACAGCCGAGTGGCAACCGGCGGACCAGCAGGTGCCGCCGCGCAGAAAGCCGGTGTGATCCGTCTTGCCGATGAACACCCCGGCGACGCCGGTTTGGATTTGCGCGTGGCAACGGAGGCAGAGGTTGGCGTCGCGCTGCACGAGCATGCCACGGTTCATCCCGCCGTGCGGCTTGTGGCATGTCATACAGCCCTCGCGCAACGCCTCGTGCTCGAATACGTGCGGCGCGGTCTGTTCCGCATGGCACTTGATGCAAACGGCGTCGCGCTGTTGCAGTCCCAGGCCGCCGGCGGGCTGATGGATGTCTTGGCCGTGCGGGTCGTGGCAATCGACACAGGTCATGCGCCCCTCGAGTACGCGGTGATGATGCGGCATGGTGAACTCGCCGTGGGTCGATATATGGCACTTGAGGCAGGCCAGCGAATCGTGGCGCGGATTCACAATGTCTGCCGCCAAGCCGGTCCCGATGTGTTTGCTGCCGGCGCCGTGGCACGATTCGCAGCCGGCCACCGGTGCCCAGTGTATGTCGTCGCCGCGATAAAAGCGGCCGTGCGCACTGCCGGGGAAGTCGCCATGAATTTTCTCGTGACACTCCGCACAGGCCTTGTTACCGACGAACGTCGCTCCGGGAATCTGCGGCGGCGCGGCCAGGGTGAGCGGCGCGCGCTGGGTGGTTGTGCAGGAAATAAGGATGGCACTAACGAGGGCGAGGCAGAGCAGCGCCGGGAAATTCAAAAAACAACCCAGCACTCGTCGAAGCCGGTTGGTTTTTGTGTTCATCGATGGCGCCTCCCCCGCTTGACCAAAGGCTTGCGGTTCCGTTCAGCGGCCGTCGGTAAGCTGCTTCACGCGGTAGTAGCGCTCGCCGAACCATGACCGCTCCGCATGGAAGACTACCCCGGACGAACCGGCGCTTTGCTCGTGCACCGCCACCCAATCGATGAGGTTTTCGGACGACTCGAGCACGTAGCGCTCGCCCGGCACGCTTGGCCAAGCGAGACGAACGGTTGGTGGCCAGAACTGCCCCTCGATCTCCAGCTCGATCGACTGCGAGGAGATCAAGTGGCCCTGCTCGTCAGCCAAGGTCGTGTGCAGAGTAAACTGGTTTTGTCCGCTGTCCACATTTGTCGCCTGCACCACCCAGTCACCCCCAAGGCTGGGTATGTAGTCGCCCTCGCGTAGGACAATCTGTTCCGACGCCTGACCAAGGTTGATGCTGTTACGGAAGTGCCGACCGTCGGTGCTGAGCAACTGGATGTCGGCATCAACAGCAAGTCCTGTAACCTCAAGCAACGCCGACTTGGTGCCAGCAGGAATACTCCAGAGATAACGCGGGATCACTCCCGGTTCTACACGAACCGACTCGCTGCCATGGGCACTGGCCAGACGGAAAAGCCCAGCCGAACTCTCCGGCGAAGTGTCGTCCCCGCATTTCCCATCCCACTTTGCAAGAATATCATACAGGGCACGCTGCGTAACGTTGGTGTCACTCTTTTGAACCGTCAAATAAAGTAATTCTCCCGGCTGTAATGGCAAATGCCCACTGCCATCAAACACCAGCTCAGCGAAATAAGAGTCGTTCATGTCCACCTGG
>JASLKI010000338.1 GCA_030747575.1 Verrucomicrobiota bacterium
CGTGGGGTAGAGATCGATCAACTCAGCGAGCGAGTCGCTGGCTAGACCGGCGTTTTTCATGCCGGGGACGGAGAGGATGAGTGGAACGCGGGCGCTGCCCTCGAACAGGTCACTCTTCTGCCAAAGACCATGCTGGCCAAGATGGTAGCCGTGGTCAGAAAAGAAAACGACGATTGTGTTGTCAGCGAGCTTGAGCCGGTCAAGCGCGTCGAGCAGTTTGCCGACGCAGGCGTCCATCAGCGAAATCGACGCATAGTAGGCTTGAATGATTTCCCGGCGCTTGGCCAGGGACAACTCGCGCTGGTGCACCCGGTCAGCGAGCGCAGCGGGCGGGATGTCATCGCGGTCGCCGGTCTTCTCCATCACGGGATCAATCTTGTCGAGCGGATACAGCTTGGCGTAGTGCGCCGGGGCAACGTACGGGGTGTGCGGCCGGAAGAAGCCCATCGCCAAAAAGAACGGCTTGCCAGTTTTGTCAGGGTGGTTTTCCTCGATCAATCGTATCGCCTCGAGCGCGCCCTTGCCGTCGGTGTGATCCTCGTCGCGGCTCTCGACGATGCGCCAACTCAGCGTGCCACCATATTTTCCCTTCTGCAACGTGGCGACCGGCTCGAGCTCGGTGCGGTCGATGCCGATTGGGTTGGCTACGGTGTTCCACGATGCCGCATCGTCCTTGCCGTCGGTGCCGATTTGAAGCGGCACGCCGTAGTGATAAATCTTGCCGACGCGGGCGGCGAAGTAGCCGTTGTTCATGAAATGCTGCGACAGAGTAGTAATGCTTGGGTGGCGTTCGCGGAAGTCACCGGCGTTGGAGAGCACGCCGGTTTGCTCTGGATACAGGCCGGTCATGAGCGAGGCACGGCTTGGATTGCAAACGGGGTACTGGCAGTAGGCGCGGTCAAAACGCATGCCGCGGCTGGCCAAGCGGTCGATGTTCGGCGACTGGACGAGCGGGTGGCCGTAGCAGCCAAGGTCGTTATTAAGGTCGTCCACGGCGATGAAAAGGACATTCGGCTTGGCCTTGGCACCGAAGCCCGAATTGGCCAGACAGAAAACAGCGACCACGATCGCATGAAATAAAAGTCTGATACGGAATAACATAAGCAAAACATAAAAGGAAACGGGCTAAATCGAAAGGATATTCCTCGTCAAAAACGCATGAGTTCGAATGAAAAAAGTATTTACACTACCACAGTGTAGAGGCAGCGTGCCTGCGTCCGAGGCTTGGTCGGCTGTTCGGCCTCCACCCCAATCCATGAAATTAAATTATCGTTTTCAGGACTTGCGTTGGACAAGCGCAATATTCCTCACCGGCACCATGTTGAGCACGCTCGTTGGTCTTCCGGTTTTCATCTACCACTTTGGTGGCCAAATGAACTGGTGGATTCACAGTGCCGTGTTTGTCGGGATGTTCATCGCCTCCGGGCTGAGCATCACGCTGGGGTATCACCGGCTGTTCTCGCACATCTCGTTCAAGGCCAAGTGGCCGGTGCGGTTATTCACCCTCATCTTCGGCGCCACGGCGATGGAGAACTCCGCGCTCGAGTGGTGCTCGGATCATCGCCGCCACCACAAGCACACCGACGACGATAACGATCCGTACAACATCCAGCTTGGCTTCCTCCATGCGCATATTGGCTGGGTGGTGTTCCGCCCGATCGGAGGCGACGTGCCGCTGACCAATGTCAACGATTTGAAAGCCGATCCGCTGGTTCGGTGGCAGCACAAGTGGTGGGGAGTGATCGGGATCGTGGTCGGCTATGGTCTCCCGGCGCTCATCGGCTGGCTCGCAGAGGGTGGCGTCGGTATGGCGGCTGGACTGCTCATCGGTGGCGCGGCCCGGCAGGTCATGGTTCATCATATGACCTTTTTCATCAACAGCCTCTGCCACACGCTCGGCGCTCAACCGTACTCAAACCGCTGCTCCGCCAAGGACAGTTGGTTCATGTCACTGTTCACCTTCGGCGAGGGTTACCACAATTTTCACCACGAGTTCCAGCACGACTACCGCAACGGCGTCAAGCCGTGGCAGTTCGACCCAACCAAGTGGAGCATCCGCCTGCTTGAGATAATTGGACTCACCTCGAACCTGCGCCGTATCCCGAACGAGACCATCGAAATCGCCGAGATCAGGGAAACAGAGCGGCGACTCGACGAGCGGCTTTCGGCACAAAGGGAAACCATCTGTTGGAAAGCCAAGCGCCTGTTCACTGAGGCGCAGGAGGAACTCGCAACAGCGCAGAAAACCTGGGAGAAATCCAAGAAAGAATACGCCCTCGCACTTCGCCAACAGATTGATACCACCAAAGAGCAAATGACCGAACTGCAACAACAACTGGAGCAGGCCGTGCTGGATCTTCGCCAAGCCATAAGCGACTGGCATGACGCGCACCAGGGGCTCGTCCTCAAACTTGTCTAAGCCGGGCGCTTGGCAGTTTCATTCTCCGGAACGGCACCTCTCGAGCCGTTTTTGTTATTCACGCCCCCCTACTGCCTATCGACTCAGTCAATAGGTCCATTGATTTTATCAATGACCCGGTTTTGGCGAACCTGCAGTATTATAACGCCTGCCAGCCTAGCTGGCTCATTGCTCAACAGCCCCGTCTGCGAGAAATCGCAGGCGGGGTAACTTTTTTATTCGATCGCACCCGGCCAAGCGCAACAACGGGTTTGCCTCCTCCCTACCCTTCCGTCACCATCCGGCCACGACAATGTTTCCAATAAAAATCAAACAGTTCATTGAAACAATTCCGACGGTGTTGGCGCTAGCCTTTGCCGGCTCAGCAGTCGCCAAGGACTCAAAGACGCTCGACGTTTACTGGGTGGACGTCGAGGGCGGCGGCGGCACGCTCATCGTCACTCCCGCCGGCGAGTCGATCCTCATCGACACCGGCATGCCGGGAGGGCGCGATCCCGGGCGACTGCACGAAGCCGCCACCCAGGTCGCCGGTGTGAAGCAGATCGACCACCTCATCGTCACGCACTTTCACATCGACCACTTCGGCGGCGCGGCGGAGTTATCGCAAAAAATGCCAATCAAAAACGTGTGGGACAACGGCATCCCGGAACGCGATCCCGACGGCAAGGCCAACTCCAATTTTTTGCTCCGCATTAAGCCGTACCGAGGCATGTCCGTCGGCGAGCGCCACATCATCCAGCCCGGCACCGAGTTACCCCTCAAGCAAACGGACGGCACGGCCAAGCTGCAGGTGCGCTGCGTCGCCGCGATGAAAAAGTTCATGACGGTACCCGAGGCAACCCCACGCAATCCTCTCACCGACAAAGTCAAGTGGGTTGCCGAGGACACCACTGACAATGCCAACAGTATCGCCGTACTCGTCGAGTTGGGCAACTTTCGCTTTTGGGATGGCGGCGACCTCACGCAAAACACCGAGGCGCGGCTCGTCACACCATACAATCGAGTCGGCACCGTGGACGTTTACCAGGTGAACCATCACGGACTCGACTTCAGTAACAATGCCGTATTTATCCAAAGCCTAGCGCCAACCGTCTCGGTGATGAACAACGGCGTGACAAAGGGCTGCGGCGCGGCTTCCTTTGCCGCAGTCAAGAGCGCCAGGGTCAAGGCGATGTATCAGCTGCACAAAAACCTGCGCGCCGACATTGAAAACAACACGACGGACGAATTCATCGCCAACCTCACACGCGACTGCGATGCGCATCACATCCACATGTCCGTCGCGCCAACCGGCAAACAGTACACAGTCAGCATCCCCGGCAAGGGCCACAGCCGCACTTACAAAACCCGCAGGAAATAACCGCGACCACCGGCCAAGTGTAAGCCGGGCGACATGATTTACCTCGACCATCTCACAACCACGCCGACGCTGCCGGAGGTGGTCGATGCCATGCAGCCTTGGCTGCGCGGGCAGTTCGGCGCGCCGGCCTCGCTGCACAAGCTTGGCCTCGAGGCACGCGATACCATCGACGCGGCACGGGGGCGCTTTGCCAAGCTGGTGAATGCCGGCGAACCGGAGGAAATCATTTTCACCTCCAGCGGCACCGAGGCGATCAACCACGCGGTCAAGGGCGCCGCCTTGGCCAACCGCCGGTTCGGCAGCCACATCGTCACCACCGAGATCGAACATCCGGCTGCGCTTGGCTCGATCGCCTGGCTTGAAAGCCAGGGCTTCAGCAGCACAAGAGTCGGCGTCGATGGCCAGGGCCGGGTCGATCCCGATACGCTTGGGCGCGCGATGACCGACGAGACAATTCTCGTTTGCCTGCAACACGCAAACCTCGACCTTGGCACGGTGCAGCCGGTCGCCGAGGTGGCCGAGCACACCAGCGAACGCGGTATCCCGTTGTTCGTCGATGCCACCGCCAGCGGCGGCTGGCTGGCGACGGACGTGCAGCACCTCGGCGCTGATTTGCTGGCCTTGGCGCCGCACCGATTCTACGGGCAGAAAGGCGTGGGCGTGCTTTACAAAAAACGGCGCACGCGAGTGGAGAACCTCATCCACGGTGGCATGCAAGAAAACGAGTTTCGCGCGGGAACAGAAAACGTAGCCGCAATCGCCGGTGCCGGTGTCGCCGCGGAACACGCCGCGGCCGCGCTTGGCCAGCGCGCCTCGCAAGCAACCAAGCTGCAGTTGCGCCTGCTCCGGGGCATTGGCCAAGCCGTCGAGGGCGTTCACTTGAACGGCCCCGAGCCGGGCGACGGACGGCTGCCGCACCAGCTCAGCCTCAGCACCGGGGGGGTCGAGGGCGAAGGCCAGGCGCTGATGCTCGACTTGCGAGGCGTCGCCATCGGCACCGGAGCGGCTTGCGCGAGCCGAGCGATACGCATACCCCCCGCCCTGCGCGCCATCGGCCGCGACGCCGACTTGGCCAAAGGCACGACGCTTTGGGGCATCGGCCGCGACACCACCGAGGCGGAGATCGACCGGGCGATCGAGTTGTTCGCGGAAGTCACTGCCAAGTTGCGCAGCATGTCGCCTGTGCAGTGATTTATCCGCGGAGTTGGCGAAGTCGCTTGAACCCCGACTCCGTACCGTGGTAAGTAGATCGCGCGTAACTTATCGCGACATGGCTGAAATCGAAGAGAAATACGAAGACAACGTCACTGGCAAATTTTTTGTAGATGAACAGTGCATCGACTGTGATCTCTGCCGCGAGACTGCACCATCCTGCTTCACCCGCAACGACGACGGGGGATATTCCTTTGTCAACAAACAACCCGATAACGAGGAGGAGGAGGCACAGTGCCAAGAGGCGATGGAAGGCTGCCCGGTGGAAGCCATCGGCGACAACGGCGCTGGCTAAATTTTCACTTCGTTTTTCAGCCGGTATTTTGCAACCGGCGTCGCAGTATCTCCAATGCCTGATGCACCGTGGCCTGCTTGAACGTCTCGCGGTCGTACGGGTGGAATTTTCGAATCGCCAGCGGCCGGCTGTCTTTCGAGGCCAAGCCCAGCCAAACGGTACCAACCGGCTTGTCCGCCGTGCCGCCGTCCGGCCCGGCGATGCCAGTGACAGACAGGGCATGGTCAGCCCCACTCACCGCGAGAGCGCCCTCGGCCATCTCGACGGCCACCTCTTTGCTCACCGCGCCGTGCTGCGCCAGGGTTGACTCGTTCACGCCGAGCAGTATCTGCTTCATCTCGTTGCTGTACGTCAGCATACCGCCAGCGAAGATGGCTGACGCACCGGGCACGTTGGTGATGTGGTGCCCAAGCAAACCGCCGGTACACGACTCGGCGACGGCCAAGGTCTCGCCGGTGGCGATCAGGCACCCAACCACCACCTGCTCAATCGTCTCGTCGTCGGTGCCGTAGATTTGCTTGTCGATCGCCGCGCGAATCGTTGCCTCAGCCTCGGCGATTAGGGCCGGCATTTCCGGGCCACTCCCACTGAGCCGGATGTCCACCTGCCCGGTGCGCGCGCAAAAGCCAAGGTCGAGCCCGCGATCCATCAGCGGCTTGAGTTGCCCAAGCAGCATGTCCTCCACCATCGACTCACCGATGCCGAGGCTGCGAAGTGTCCGGCAATGAAACGCCTGCTCGAGCGGCAGGTGCTTTTTAATGAACGGTAGCGCCTGGTCGTCGACCATCGGACGCAACTCGCGCGGTGGCCCCGGCAGCATCAGCAGCCAAGCCGGTTTGCCTTTTTCGTGAAACATGTTCGGCGACACCTCGATGGCCAAGCCTGGTGCGGTGCCATGTTCGTTGGGAAACACCACCGCGCCTTTTGGCACCTGCGCCTGCACCAGCACCGACTCCGGCATGGGGCGGTTGCGCCGCTCGAAAAAGCTCTCGATGTGCGAGGCGATCGAGTCGTCCCGGCAAAGCGGCTGGGCCAGCATGCCGGCGATCATCCCGCGCGTGATGTCGTCAGACGTCGGGCCAAGTCCGCCGGTGGTAATGACGAGCCCGGCACGGCCAAGCGCGGTTTGCACCGCCTCACGGATCGCTTGGCCAGTGTCCGGCACGGTGACCTGACGGGAGAGGGTGTGGCCACTGTCGGCGAGGCGTTGGCCAAGCCACTGTTGGTGGGTGTTTAGCACGCGGCCAAGCAGCAGCTCGGTGCCGGTGGTGATGAGTTCGATCTCCATCCTTGGCCCGCCAATATCAGGGCAAGTCGCGGGCAAGGGCAAGCTTGGCCAAGCGTTACTTCATCAGGTCGAAGGTGGCCTGAAGCACCTCCGAGTCCGGCTTGCCTTCGAACTTGCCCTGAGCGGCATCGATGACGCCGGCCTCGAGCGCATTCTTGGTCGGCCTCTGAATCTGGTAAAAAATGCCGAACCGGCCCGGGAAATCCTCGCTGGCCAAGGCGTACGCCGCCGCCTCGTCGGTGGGGTCATGATCTTCCGGCATGAGCTTGAACTCGCCTCCCTTGCGGGGGTTGGAGTTGTCAAATGCGCCCGCGAAAAACTCGGTGCACTCGCTCAGACACTCGATGAAACTGAAGCCATCGTGATCCATCGCGGCGTCCATCATCTCGAGCAGGTGCTTGGGATTGGTGTGCGACGTTCGGGCCACGAACGTCGCCCCGGCCGAGATGGCAAGCTTCATCGGGTTGATCGGCTGGTCGAACGCGCCCCAATTGTCGGTCTTGCTCTTGAATCCCAGCGGCGAAGTGGGCGAGGTTTGTTTCTTGGTCAGGCCGTAAACGAAATTGTCCATGACCAAGTAGGTCATCTTGACATTTTTGCGTGCGGTGTGGACGAAGTGGTTGCCGCCGATGGAAAAGGCGTCGCCGTCGCCGCCGAAAGTGAACACGTGCAGGTCCGGCCGCGAGATGGAAAGTCCGCTGGCGAAGGACAACGCACGACCGTGAATGTAGTGCACGCCGTGTGCCTGCACAAAGTACGGGAACCGGCTGGAGCAGCCGATGCCAGCTACGGTGCTCACGTTCTCGTGGGGGATGTTCCGCTTCTGGATCAGTTTATAGTAGATGGAGAGCACGGAAAAATCACCGCAGCCTGGGCACCAGGTCGGGTGATCGGCGGTGATCTCTTTTTTGGTCACCGGTTGGCGTTCCCCGGCGTCCTGAGTGGGTTGCTCCATTGTTGCGGTGTCGCTCATGTTGTTAATAATTGTATCAAGCTGTGGCGGCTTCTTCTTCCAAACGCTCTTTAACGCGCTCAATAATTTCCGAAACTTTCCAGCGGCGGGCGGCTGTCTTGTTGATGCCTTTGATGCGCGCATCGGCAAACCGGGCGCGGAGTACGCCGGCCAACTGGCCGTAGCCGTAGACACCGCCGTCGTTCATCTCGATGACATAGACCGAACTGAACCTCGAAAAAATGGTATCCAAGTCGTTCGGCAACGGGTTGATGTGTTTGATGTGCAACGCAGACAAGGCATCGCCATTGCTGCCGAGTTCTTCCACCGCCTCAAGGAGCGGCCCCTTAGTCGACCCCCAGCCCACCAGTAGCACATCACCGGAGTCCGCCCCGTACACCTCAGAGGCGGGTAATTCGTCCGCAAGTATCTTGAGCTTGTTGCGGCGTTTTTTTGTCATCGCGATATGGTTCGCCGCATCACCGCTGGGATGCCCCCACTCATCATGCTCCAAACCGGTCACCACGGGGTAACGGCCATCCTCAATCCTCGTGCCAGGAGCCCTATGTTGGCTGGGCCCATCTCCAGACGACAAGTCATACGGCTTGTGCGACGGAACAGGGCTCAAGTCCAGTTCAACATTCTTACAAATCGTTTTCAGATCCGGCTCGTTGAAAGCCTCGATGCGAGTCGCTATGGCCTGGTCGGTGAGCACGAACACAGGGACACTGTATTTGCGGGCAATATTCACCGCCTCGATAGCAGTATAAAAACAATCCTCAACGTCGGAGGCGGCCAGCACCACACGGGGCGAGTCGCCGTGGCCACCGTACAAAGCGATATTGAGATCTGACTGCTCGACATCGGTCGGCAACCCGGTGGAGGGGCCGCCGCGCTGCACGTCGATCACCACCAACGGTATCTCCGCCATGACCGCCCACCCAATGGCCTCTGTCTTCAGTGAAATGCCCGGGCCGCTCGAACCGGTGACCGCCACGTGCCCACCGTAGCTCGCGCCTATCGCCATCGAGACGGAGGCTATCTCATCCTCGCACTGGATGAACGAGCCGCCGTACTTGGGCAATTCGCGCCGGAGCAATTCCATGATGTCCGACCACGGCGTGATGGGGTAACCGGCGCCAAAACGAACCCCTGCGGCGATCAGCCCGTAGCCAATCGCCTCATTCCCGGACATCACCACCTGGTTCGAACGCTCAGCACCGCCCCTAGCTAGGCGAAACAGATTGGAGATGTCGTTAGACTGATAACGACAACCAGCCTGGAAGGCGTCCATCGCCGTCTTCAGGATGCTTTTGCTCTTGCTCCCAAACCGCTCGTTGATTAGCCGCTCGAGCTTCGTTGTATCGAGGCTGAACATCCCAGCGATCAATCCAAGCGCATAAATGTTCTTGCCCTTGTCACGGGCAGTGCCGCCGATCGCCTCAACTGTCAGGCTGGAGATGGCGATACCAATGTGGCGATACTTGGTGAGCCATTCTTCACACGGCTCCACGTGGTCGCTGTCGTAAACCAAAACACCCCCCTTGGTCAGGTTATTGACATGATTATCGTATGAGTGCTGGTAAAAGGCAAACAGCACGTCGGCTTTGTCACCGGGGCTGATCACCTCACCGGAGCCAAGGCGCACCTGAAAAATAGACGCCCCACCCGAGATGGTCGACGGGATCGTCATCATGGTCATGACATCCCGCTCGCTCCTCCCCGCCAATCGCGCCAAGAACCCACCGATGGACTGGATACCATCCTGGGAGTTGCCAGCGAGGCGAATCGTGACCTCGGAAATATTGGAGGGTTGGGAGTTGCTCCCGTTGTTTGCTTCCGAAACAGTTGTCTCGCTCATCGAGGAATTTGAATAATTTTGCCCCAACCACCCCCAAGGAACGGGAGCGGCGCTGGTGAAAGTATCAATCTTTTTAGTCGTGTCAAACGATTATCCGATCTAATGCAAAAAATTTCATTCTCTTCACCAATCCTGGAAACTTGAAACACAAACTCGACCAAGCTCACGCCCCCATCTCACCCCGAATCAGGGACATCAACTCGCCGTAATCCTCAGCCGAGGTGAACTGCGGGAATTCCTTCTTCACGCCGTCCGGTGCCCGAAAGAGAAAGCCCACATCGGCCTCGCCCAGCATGGTCGTATCGTTGTACGAGTCGCCGGCGGCGATCACCTGGTAGTTCAGCCCGCGAAACGCCGCCACGGCTTTGCGTTTCTGGTCCGGCTGCCGCAACCGGTAGTTGGCCACACGCCCTTCGCCGTCAATCTCGAGTTGATGGCACAATATCGCCGGCCATGCCAATTGCCGCATCAGCGGTCCGGCGAACTCCTCGAACGTGTCCGACAGAATGACCACCTGCGTGATCGTACGCAGCTCGTCAAGGAAAGCTCTCGCCCCCTCCAGCGGCGCAAGTGTGCCGATTACCTCTTGGATATCCGCCAGCTTCAGGCTGTTCTCGGCGAGTATAGCCAGGCGTCCGGCCATC
>JASLKI010000339.1 GCA_030747575.1 Verrucomicrobiota bacterium
GCCCAGCGTAGCGGGTACTTGGAGACGCTGCTGACGTGGCGTTTCAAAAACGAGTCGCCAAAGTTCCGCGATCTGTCGTGGGAGGCCGACACGGTGTTCGCGCTGGGCACAGAGAGGAATCGCTGGCGCAGTGGCGGCTATCGCGGCGTCAAGGGCCTGGGCAATCTCGAGGCGCAATTGACCACGCTCAAGGCGACGGTCGTTATCGTGCAACTTGGCAGGAACGAGGCGTTCGCCGGCGTTGAGGGCATCGAGGCGTTCGGCCAAGCGAGTGACAAGTTGTTCGGTCGCCTCACAGGAGATGGCCGCCGGTTGGTGGTGATATCGCCAACGCCATTCGAGGAGGCGATCAACGAAAATAATGGACACCTTGTGCCTGATTTACGTGAGCGCAACGCCGACCTCGGCCGTTACGTGGGCGTCTTGCATTTGCAAGCGGAAAAACATGAGGCGTTGTTTGTCGATCTGTTTGCAGATGCCAAGGCGACGTTCACCCTTAGTGGCCAGCATGTTTCCGCAGACAATCAGGAAACGTTTGCTCTGCATCTGGCGTCAGCGCTGGGCGTTGTTCGAGCGAATGGGTTTGCCGGCTTGGAGGATTTGCGGGCAGCGGTGCGGGAGAAGCATCGGCTGTGGTTCGACTATTGGCGTCCGGCCAACTGGAAGTGCCTGTTCGGCGACGACAACCGGCGCGTGTTCAGCATCGGCAACCAGAAAAACATCCCGAGCATTCGCGACGAGCGTGACAAGCTCCCGGTGCTGATCGCCTCAGCAGAGGAGAACGTGGCCGCGGTGGCAAGGGGCTTGGCCAAGCCGAAGGTTGCGGCGCAGCCTGAGTTGCCCCCGCCGACTCCGGCAAGTTCTCCGGGGGACCAACTGAAAGCATTCAAGCCGGCGGAGGGATTTGCCGTGAATTTGTTCGCGTCGGAAAAACTCGGTGTGGCCAATCCTCTCACGATTCGCTGGGATGCAAAGGGCCGAATGTACGTTGCCTGCACCTGGTCGTATCCGCACCTGAAGCCGGGCGAGATTCCCAACGACAAAATCATCCAACTCACCGATACCGACGGCGACGGCCAGGCGGATCGCTCAACGGTGTTTGCTGACGGCCTCAACATCCCAACAGGGCTGGAGACCGCCGATGGTGGCGTGTATGTGGGACAGGCGACCGATTTGCTTTTCCTGAGGGATCTTGATGACGACGGCCATGCAGACGAGCGGCAAGTCCTGCTGAGCGGCTTTGGCACCGGCGACACGCATCAGGCGATCAACTCGTTTACGTGGAGCCCGGATGGCGAGCTGTTCTTCTGCCAGGGCGACGGCATCGAGTCACGGGTGGAAACACCGTGGGGCGTGTCGTCCCTCTATCAAGCTGGGGTGTATCGATTGCGACCGGGCCGCCTGCAACTCGACGGATTGCTTGACGATTTCATGGGGCCGGGGAATCCGTGGGGCATTGTGTTTGACGACTGGGGCCAGTCTCTGGTCGTCGATGGCGCGGGCGGCATCTCTTATCTCACGCCGGCATCGATTCCCGCGAAGCACCGATTGCGGCTCGACCGTATCGGTAATCCCGGGGGCTACTGTGGCGTGGAGATGATCAATGGCCGGCACATGCCGGAGTCGATGCGCGGCCAGTTTGTGCTGAACGATTACAAGTCGAACACCGTGCGCCGCTTCGCGCTGACGCCGGCCGGTTCCGGATTCAAACTTGACTGGAAGGAGTCGGTGCTCAAGTCGAGCCACCGGAACTTTCGACCGGTGGACATCCGTATCGGTCCGGACGGTGCGATCTATATCGCCGACTTTTACAACACGATCATTTGCCATCAGGACGACTACTTCCGCGACCCGACGCGCGATTTGCACCATGGCCGCATCTGGCGCCTGAGTGTCAAGGACAGTCCACTTGCACCCAAGTCGAAGATTGTTGGGGAATCCATTGACGAATTGCTAGAGCAACTGAAGTCGCCCGAGCGCTGGACGCGCCAGCAAGTCAAGTTTGAGTTAGGGAAACGCGATACGTCGGAGGTCGGCAAGGCGGCGGTGCGTTGGGCGAGTCGATTGAAAAACGACGAAAAGTTGTATGAACGGCATCAATTCGAGGCGCTGGCCCTTTGTGCGACCATCGAGTCGGTGCAACCCCAATTGCTTCGGCGCGTACTGCGCGCTAAAGACCACCGCGCGCGAGCTTTCGCGGCACGCATCGTTGGTCGTTGGCAGGATCGCTTGTCCAATCCGGTTGAGTGGTTGGCAATGGCGGCAAACGATCCTCACCCGCAGGTGAGGCTTGAGGCAGTCTTGGCATGCGGCCAAACACCGTATCCCGGGGCGATCAAGGTAGCGGCTCTGGCGGTGATGAAGCATCCACGCGATAAGTGGATCGACTATGCATTCACGCAAGCGGTGCGTCATCAGGAACCGGTTTGGATGGCGGCACTGACCGCTGGCGATTTGGATTTTAAAGACAACATCGGCGCACTGTCGGCCCTGCTTGAAAAAGGGGGCTCAAAAACAATGCTCTCCAAGCTGATGGACCTCGCAAACTCGGATGAGATTGGCTTAGAGGGGCGCCGCGGGGTTTTAACCGGCATCGCCGGCATTGGTGGGGAGGCCGAATTACGGGCGATATTCGAGCCGGGCTTTCACCGCTCGGCGGAAAATCACGCCTTGGCGTTGGCTGCGCTGAACGCCGCCTCTGCCTCTCGCACAGTGAAGCCGGGAGGGGACCTGGCTGTTGTTCTCCGCTCGGCATTGCGAAGTGATCAAGCAGATTTGAGCGAGCAGGCGCTTGGCCTGATTGGCCGATGGCGGGTGAGCGGGTTGCACGGCGATGTCGTGGCGTTGGTTGACAACACGAGGGCGGCGATGCCGACCCGCCTGGCGGCGGTCCGTGCGCTTGGCCTGTTGGGCGGTGATGACGCCCAGCGCCTAGCCAAGCTGATCGATTCCGGTGATGCGACGGAGGAACTGAAACTGGCCGCGCTCGACAGCTTGAGCCGTGTTGACATGAGCGCGGCGGCGAGTCGCGGTGCGGCGTTGCTGGCGCTTGGCCGGGCGACAACCGGGGTGCTGTCACCGTTTTTGAACCGCGAGGGTGGCGGCCCGGCGCTGACGGCAGCCTTGGCCCGGCGCAAACCTGGAGCGGCTCCGGCGGCGGTGGCCTTGGGCAAGCTCCAGTCGCTTGGCAGCAACGAAACGGGGTTGATGAATCTTTTGAGCCAGGTGGCCGGCATCGAAAACACCGTGCCGGCTTACAGCGCGGAGTTTGTCGCCGCGCTGGCCAAGGAGTCGGCAAAGGGCGACGCCGCGAACGGCCGGCGAGCGTTTCAGGCGCCCGGCTGCGCGGTGTGCCACAAAATCGGTTTGGCGACGAATAACGGCATTCCGTTTATCGGGCCGGAACTTAGCACCATCGGTAACACCCTCAGCACGGAGAGGATCATCGAGGAGGTGCTTTGGCCCGGGCGCCACGTGAAAGAGGGATACAGCCTGGTGCAGGTCACCACGATAACCGGCGATGTGCATGCGGGCTACGAGCAGCGGTCGCGTTCGGACGATATTTTTCTACGTCCACTCAGCCAGCCGGGGACGATTCAAATTCCGCACGATCAGATTCGTTCACAGGCTCAGATTGGCAGTGCCATGTCGACTGGGCTCACTGCGGGCTTGAAGCGCGGACAATTGCGCGATTTGATTCTCTTTCTTGCCGAGCAGGGCCGCAACTGATTTTGTGATGAAAAAAACCTTAAGCCTGATTTGCATGATGCTGGCGTTATTGAGCGCCAACGCCGCCAAGCCGAACTTCGTCGTTATCATGGCGGACGACATGGGCTACAACGCGACCAGCGCCTATGGTGGCTGGCTCAAGACGCCGCACCTCGATCGCATGGCCAGAGAGGGGATGCGATTCACTGACTACCACTCTAGTGGCGTCGTGTGCAGCCCGACCCGCGCCGGTTTGCTGACCGGCCGCTACCAGGAACGCGCCGGCGTGCCGGGAGTGATCAATGCCGACCCCAAGGTGCCGGATCACCATCGCGGACTGTGGCCGAGTGAGCACACGTTCCCGGAGCTGTTGACGCAGGCAGGCTACACCTCGGCCATTTTTGGCAAGTGGCATCTGGGTTACCGTAAAAAATTCAATCCGATGCACCACGGCTTCAACGAGTTTCGCGGGTTCGTCAGTGGCAACATCGACTACCTGTCGCATTACGACCGTATGGAGGTGTACGACTGGTGGGACGGCTTGAAGGCAGTCGAGGAGGAGGGCTACTCGACGCATCTGATTACGAGGCATGCGCTGCGGTTTATCAACGAAAACAAGTCGAGGCCGTTCTGTCTGTACGTGGCGCATGAGGCGGTGCACTCGCCGTTTCAGGGGCCGGCCAGCCCGATTCAGCGCGGCCCGAAAAAGAATCGAGGTAAAAAGAAAACCCCGGTCGAGGCAGCCTACGTGCAGATGATGACTGCGATGGACGAGTGCGTTGGCCAGGTGCTCGACAAGTTGATCGAGTTGAAGCTCGAGAAAAATACGCTCGTGATTTTCTGCTCCGACAATGGCCATGCCTACATGGGTGGCCCAGAGGGCTACCGGTTTCCGCTGCGCGGCAAAAAGGGAACGGTATGGGAAGGTGGCCATCGCGTGCCGGGAATCGCCTGGTGGCCG
>JASLKI010000340.1 GCA_030747575.1 Verrucomicrobiota bacterium
ATGCGGCTAACAAGGAAATCGCTGAACTACTGATCTCCAAAGGTGCCGATGTGAATGCGAAGGATGAATATGGCGACACGCCACTAGATTGGGCCATCCAGTTTAGAGAACCCGAAACCGCCGACCTCCTCCGCAAACACGGCGGCAAGACGGGTGAAGAATTGAAAGCTGAAGGGAAATGAAACATAGGAGGTAATAGGAGGTTAAATCATGGGCTTTATGAATAACAACTGGACACAATGGGAAACCATATTGTTCTAGATGTTCGTAAACAGGCGTATTTGCTAGGAAACAAGAACTTGGGACTGAGTTTCGCCCCCCCCCACCCCCGCCTCCACCACTTTTTGTTAGGAAATAGAGAGATTTGGATTTTGTAGGGCAGAGTAGGGCAGAAACGCCTAAGTTTTCCTGTCACTTTTCTAGCCTTGGGATGGGGTGCAGACTCCCCCCGCATTCTCCTCGCCACCCCTGTGTGTTGCCATTCACAATACCGTTATGAGCGATATCAAAACTAAGCCTAAACCCCAACTCCGTTGTTATAAGTGTAGCTTAAGGTCGTTCATTCTGGTGATGGTTTTCCTGCTTCTAACAGCATCCAGTGATAATGCTACCGCTGATAAGATCCGGTCGTTTCCTACTGCCGAAGGTGCCGGTGCGTATTCTGTCGGTGGTCGAGGCGGCAAGGTACTATTCGTCACCAATCTCAACGATGCGGGACCCGGCAGTTTGCGATTCGCCCTGAATGCCAGATATCCTCGCATAATCGTTTTTCGGGTTGGAGGTGTAATTCAGCTGAAAACTGATCTCGATATTCGATCTCCTTACATCACGATCGCTGGCCAGACCGCTCCCGGTGATGGTATCTGTCTCAAGAACAGGGGGCTCGGTGTTACGAGTACCCACAATGTCATCGTACGGTATTTACGTATTCGTCCGGGTAAACAGGGAAACAAAGAATTTGATTCGATGAGCGTCGTCAATTCGGAAAATGTTATCTTTGATCACTGTTCGTTCAGTTGGGGAAATGACGAAGTGTGCTCTTTGGTGGTCAGTAGTGGCACTCGACTGAATAGCGTGACGCTTCAGTGGTGCATCATCAGTGAAGGTTTGGATTGGTATGATCACTCTATGGGTTTGGCGGTCGACAGCAAGGATGGAGCAGTGACACTTCACCATAACCTATTTGCCCACAACGGAACCCGTAACCCTCGCCTGGGCGCTTGGCCTGGTCACTCGATCGACGCGGATGTACGCAATAATGTATTCTACAATTGGAGGGATTGGTGCGGATACGGAGGCGCATCTAACGAGGGCACGATAAAGCTTAACTACGTAGCGAATTATCTTAAAGCTGGACCATCTACAAATAAGAAAACTGCCCGAACAGCGTTTCTTTCCGGTGGCAATACCACCAGCATCTACAGCCGTGGTAACAAGTTTCATCGACATTCTGACATCTCAGACGAGGATATGATCAATGTTCAGCGTTATGGAGGCAGGCTTATGGCAAAGCCAACTACCACGGTTAAAGTGCAAACGGATACTGCTAAGGTAGCGTATGAACGTGTTCTGGCCTCGGCGGGTGCCGTATTACCTATTCGCGACGAAGTAGATTCTCGAATTGTAAAGCAAGTCAAAAACGGGACTGGCAAGATTATCGATTCGCAATCTGAAATTGGCGGCTGGCCGAAGTACAAGCATGCAACTTCTGATAGTAACATAGATTCCGATATGGACGGTATGCCGAGAAAATGGGAGAACAAGTATGGACTGAATCCGGAGCGCGCCGACCATAACGAGGATCTAGATAATGACGGTTATACGAATATCGAGGAATTCTTAAACGGGACAGATCCCAAGAAGCTTAGTTATCCTGTTTCTGGAGTCATATTTTCAGAGTAGGTCATAGTCCTTCACCGTAATTCTGTAATGAAATACCTCCTGCTAACAACAATCGCAGCCGTGGTGCTGGTGGGGTGTGGAGAGTCGCAGCAGTCGGTTCCACCAGCAGAAGCGGAACCTGCCGAACCTGTTGCTGAAGCGGCAAATAGTGGGGAAATCCCGGTTAGTATGGGTAAGAGAAGAAGTTGGTTTTAGCCCCGAGTCTATTGGCTAATGTTGATTTTCTAAAAAAAATAAAAAAAACGTTCTCATAGCAGGAACAGGAACTCGTTGGCGTTGAACAGGGCGCGGCAGAAGGCTTCCAGCGTGTGTTCGGCAACCAGCCCGCTTGCATCGGCGAGTTCCTCGCGGGTGGGTTCGCGGCCAAGCGCGAGTTGGCAGGCCCGTGCTACCTGTGCGCGGGTGTCCGCGCCGGCCTCGTGCCGGAGCCGCTTGGCCAAGCGGCCAGCCTGTTGCAGCACAAACGGGCTGTTGAGCAGGCTGAGCGACTGCAGAGGGGTGGTCGAGCGGCTGCGACTGGGCACGGTCTGGTTGAAGTCCGGGCAGTCGAACACGCCGAATGTCGGCTCCCGTTCCTGACGCACTTTTGTCATGTAAAGCATCCGTCGCCAATCGGCCGGGCCGTAGCTTTCCTTGGGGTGATAGTGGCGGACGTTTTCCGCCTCGACCCGGAAGCCGCTAAAGCCCGGGCCGCCCATCCGCGAGTCCAACACGCCGCTGGCCAGCAGGATATTGTCGCGAATCACCTCGGCCTCGAGTCGGCGCGGAGGGAAGCGCCACAGCAACCGGCTGCCGCCATCAGCAGCGAGCGCCGCTTCGCGCGGCTGGCTCGATTGCCGCCACGCGCGGGAGGTCAGGATCAGCCGGTGAATCCTCTTGAGCGACCAGCCGGACGAGACCAGTTCCACCGCCAGCCAGTCGAGCAGCTTTGGGTGCGTGGGGGGAACTCCGTTCACGCCGAGGTCGTTGAGCGTCGCGGCGAGTCCCGTGCCGAAGTGGTGCTTCCAAAGCCGGTTGACAATTACCCGCGCCGTGAGCGGGTTGTCCGGGGTCGTGATCCACTCCGCCAGCGCGAGTCGCCGCTGCTGCTCGGGCGCACCGGCGGCCAAGCCAAGCGCGCCCCCGAGCGCGATGATGCCGTCAGGCCCGACTTCGTCCCGCTTGGCCAACGGGTCGCCCCGGTGCAGCACATGGGTCACCTCCGGTTGGCGGAAGGTGCCGGCGTATACCGTGCGCCGCATCGCCGCATGAATTTCGCCCAACCGCTGTTCGTCACCGGCCAGGCGCTTGGCCAAGTGGCGGACGTTCGCGGCCTCCCCTCCTTTCAAGTTAGCCAACAAAAAATCGAGCTTGGTTTGAGCTTTATCGCCGGTCGGCGGCCGGTCGGCGGAACGGGTAACGGTTCGCCATTGGCCAAGCTCTGTCGCAACGTCAAATGTGTACTCGACGGCCAGTCGATCGGCGTAATGGCCTTCGCGGTCGCGCGCCCATGCGATGCGGTTGATGGCCATCGGCTTGGCCAACTCGATCTGCACCCAGGCGTTGTTGCGGTTTTTTGCGATCCAGCTCCGTGAGTTTCCGTGTCGGCCGTCGTTGACGAATGCAAGTTGGTGAAAGGCGTTGCTGCCGTCGGCGTACACGCCGGATGCGGTGGCCTTGGCCCCGGCACTGGCCAGCGCGACATTTTTGCCCTCCGCGAAAACTTCGAGTTCATCGACGCACGGCTCGGCGCGGTTGGCGCGTGCGATGTTGAAGCGGACAAACCGGGCCAGCACCGGCTCGAAAATCTCCTCGTTGCCCCGCGCTTTTACCGGCGCCTTGAAACGCGGAACGCCCGCCTCAAGCAGCGTCAGTTCTTTTTGTGCCGAGTCGATCCGGCTCTCCAACGTAGCCCGTTCCAACGCCAGCGCCGGATCGATTTTTCGGTCGATGTCCCTCGCTTCGTGCTGCACCCCGGCGAAGATGGCCTGCAGCGAGTAGTAGTCGCGCTGGCTCACCGGATCGAATTTGTGATCGTGACAGCGCGCGCACCCCAGCGTCAGCCCGAGGAACGTCGTGCCGGTGGTGTTGATCATGCCGTCGAGTTCATTCTGCCGCTGCATCAGCGTGAGGTTGATGTCCTGACTCTTGACGAGATCGTACGGCCCCGCGACGAGAAAGCCGGTGCCGATCCCGCTGCCAAGGGCGTCGCCGGCCAGCTGCCCGCGCACGAACTGGTCGTATGGCAGGTCTTGATTGAGGGCATCCACCACCCAGTCGCGGAACGGCCAAGCGTTGGGTCGCTCGCGGTTGGTCTCGAACCCGTGCGTCTCGGCGTAGCGAATGACATCGAGCCAATGTTGCGCCCAGCGTACGCCAAGCCGGGGATCGTCCAGCACGCGATCGACCAGCCGCTCCCAAGCGTCCGGCTGCGGATCGTTGACAAATGTTGCAACCTCCCCGGGTGAGGGGTGCATACCCAGCATGACGAGGTGGAGCCGGCGGATGAGCACCGGCCGCTCGGCCAGGCGAGACGGGGCAAGGCCCCCCTTGGCAAGCTTGGCGAACACAAATGAATCGACGGCGTTGGCCGGTCGCCGCGCTTGGCCAACTGCCGGGAGAGCGGGCCTGCGAACCGGCTCCAATGACCAATGCCCCGCCCAAGCTGCGAGCGGGAAAAACAACACCATTAAAAACCAAATTCTCATCATGTTAATCACCTACGCCAAGATTCCCTCGATGACATCGCCTGCCACGTCGGTCAACCGGCGCTCGAGTCCGTTATGATAAAAAGTCAGCCGCTCATGCTCCAGCCCCAGCAGGTGCAGGATCGTCGCGTGAAAGTCGTGCACCGTGGCGACATCCTCCACTGCCTTGTAGCTGAAATCATCCGCGGCGCCGTGCGTGTGGCCGCGTTTCACACCGGCTCCGGCCAGCCACGCGGTGAAGCCGTCCGGGTTGTGGTCGCGCCCGCTTGCTCCGACCTGAAAGGTCGGCATCCGGCCGAACTCCGTGCACCAAACGACGAGTGTCTGTTCCAGCAAGCCGCGCTGTTTCATGTCGGCCAGCAGGGCGGCCACCGGCTGGTCGAGCACCGGGCCGTGCTTGGCGTACTGCTCCTCAAGCACTTTGTGGCCATCCCAGTTGCTGACGCCTTCGCCACCGGTTTGGTAGGCGCCGTTGAAGAGTTGCACGAAGCGCACGCCTTGTTCGACGAGTCGCCGCGCGAGGATGCAGTTCCGGGCGAAGGCGGCCTTGAGCGGGTTGCGCGAGTCGTCCGCGCCGTACGACCGCAGCACGTGTGCCGGTTCGGCGGAAATGTCGCTCACCTCCGGCACGCTCATCTGCATGCGCGCCGCCAACTCGTGGCTGGCGATGCGCGCCGCCAGTTCCGACTCGCCGGGGTAACGCTCGAGGTGGCGCTGATTCATCCGCCGGAGAAAGGCGCGAGTCGCCTCGTCGGTGGCTGGCGAGATGGTTTCCGGTCGCGCAAGGTTGTTGATCGGCTCGGCGGCGTTGAAGGCGGTTCCCTGAAATGCAGCGGGCAGAAAACCGCCCCCCCAGCAGTTGACGCTCGACTGCGGCGTGCCGCGCGGATCGGGGATCGCGACGTAGGCCGGGAGGTTGTCGTTCTCGCTGCCAAGCGCGTAACTCGTCCAAGCGCCCATGCTCGGGAAGCCTTCCAGCGTGTTGCCGGTGCACATGAAATTTTCACCCGGCCCGTGCGTGTTCGTCTTGCCGGTGAGCGAGTGGATGAAACAAAGCTCGTCCGCCATCTGCCCGATCTGCGGGACGAGATCGGAGATAAATTTGCCGCTTTGGCCGTACGGCCGGAACGCCCACGGGCTACGGTTGAGGCTGCCCTGTTTGCCCTGAAAAGTGATCAGCTTGTCGGCGCCCGGCAGCGCTTGGCCATGGCGCTTGATGAGTTCCGGCTTGTAGTCGAATGTGTCAATCTGGCTGCACGCCCCGGAGCAGAAAATCACCAGCACCTGCTGCGCCTTGGGCCGTGCGTGCGCGTGTCGGGCGGCATACGGTCGGTCGGGTACGATGTCCGGCCGGAACGGCGGCTTGGCCGCCCGGGCGCCGAGCAGTTGGCCAAGCGCTATTCCTCCCAGCCCCATGCCGGAGTTCACCAAAAATTGCCGCCGGCCAAGCAGCGGCTGCGCTGGGATGGGTGACTCGTTCTTCAATGCCCCGTGATTAGCATGATTAGCGTCGCTTGGCAATTGAGGCCTTGCTCGACATGAAGAGCATGTCCTTGTTGTGGGCTGAGGGAACAACCAGCGGCATTGACTTGTTCGTCATGGGTGGCGTCGTGCGTTCATCGTGCCACTTGTGAGGTTCCGCATGACCATCAGCAAATGACAGTGTGCCTGCCCCGTTGTGATTGCTGGCGGGATAATCAATGATGTAAATGCGGGTGGGTGCGACTCCGTCATTCATAGCCACGGCCAGATCCCCGAAGTTGATACTGTCCGGGTGTTCGTTGATGAAGTTATAGGCATCGGATGCTCCCATCACGTTGATGTCGGACAATTTCCGAAAGACATGATACTGTTTTTTTGTAATAAAACTCAGCCAGTCATTTCGGGAATTCATGGCCTGACTGAGCGACACACTCCGAACTCTGGACACTGTTTTCCCACGAGTTTTCACCGTACTTTTGTCTGCCGGGCAACGGTAGATGCCGGGCGACTGGGTGTAAGGCGCCAGCTTGGCATATTTCGGATCCATCAATCCCTTGAGGTTCGTGTTGTGCGGATTGTTGGGATTGTAATCGATGATGCCTCGCACCCATCCGCTGCCGTTTGACGTCAGGTCGTTCCATACCAAGTTGTCATCAAAATCCCCGGCATAAAGAATCCAAGCCAGGTCAAGTTGCTTGAGATTGGACAGGCAGACCGTGTGCTGCCCTTTGCTTTTCGCTTTG
>JASLKI010000341.1 GCA_030747575.1 Verrucomicrobiota bacterium
ATCGAGGGCTGCGTAATGCAGGTCATGTTCGGCGACACGAACGAATCGAGCGTCAAGTTGCTCAACCGCGACGGCTGGGATGTAATCACACCAAGGGGGCAGGGTTGCTGCGGCGCGTTGTACGCTCACAGCGGGCAACTGGCCAAGGCACGGGATTGTGCGCGGCGCAACATTGCGGCGTTCGAGAATGAACCGCTCGACGCAATTATCATCAACGCCGCCGGCTGCGGCTCGACACTCGTCGAGTACGGCGAGTTGCTCAAAGACGACCCGGCTTGGGTCAAGCGGGCCGAGGTGTTCAGCGCGAAGGTGAAAGACCTGGTAACTTGGCTGGACAGTTCGCGGTTGGCGCTTTCCGGTTCGGGTGCGAAAGTCACCTACCACGATGCCTGCCACTTGGCCCACGCGCAGGGAATCACGGCCGAGCCACGCGAGTTGGTGAAAGCCAAGTCGGGGGGCCAGCTGGTTGAGCTTGCTGAGTCGGATCTCTGCTGCGGTAGCGCCGGAAGCTACAACCTAACCGAACCCGAAATGGCCAGTCGACTGCAAAAACGCAAAGCGCAAAACATTATCGATTCTGGTGCTGAGGTTGTTGTCACGACGAATCCCGGTTGCCTGCTTCAGATCCAGTCAGGCCTGCGCAAGGCCGGAGCGCATCACATCCGTGCCATTCACATTGCGGATTATCTGCTCGAAGCCGGCACAGCCGACGACTGATTTTTCACTTTCCGCGTGCGTTTGGATTGGGAGTCGGTATTTTGTACCCGCATGCGGTCGAGCGCAGAATCACAGGCTCTTTTTGAAAAGGCGCAGCAATGGATTCCCGGCGGGGTGAATTCACCCGTGAGGGCTTTTCGCGCTGTCGGCGGCAATCCGTTTTTCGCCGTGCGCGCCAGCGGTGCCACGGTTTGGGACTCCGACGATAACGAGTACATCGATTATGTGGGCACTTGGGGGCCTGCGATTTTGGGGCACGCGCCGAGGACGGTTGTCGAGGCGGTGCAAAACGCCGCCGAGGATGGGACGAGTTTTGGCATCCCGAATCCGCTCGAGGTTCGCATGGCGGAGTTGGTCGTCAACGCAGTGCCGTCGGTGGAGAAGGTGCGGATGTGCAACTCCGGCACCGAGGCGACGATGTCGGTGATCCGCCTGGCGCGTGGCTTCACCAAACGCAACAAAATAATCAAGTTCGAGGGCTGCTACCACGGCCACGTTGACTCACTGTTGGTCAAGGCCGGCTCGGGCGCGCTGACGCTTGGCCAACCGGACAGCGCTGGCGTGCCGCCCGAGTTCACAAGCCAAACGATCGTGCTGCCGTTCAACGATGTGGAGGCGGTGCGGGGGGCGTTTGCTGATCATGGCCCTGATATCGCCGGAATCATTTTGGAGCCGGTACCGGCCAACGCTGGTTTGTACCTGCCGCGTGATGGGTATTTGGAATTTCTGCGCGAAATCACCGCAGGGCATGAGTCCCTTTTGCTTTTTGACGAGGTGATGACCGGCTTTCGCCTCGGCTTGGAAGGGGCTCAGGGGCGCTTTGGCATCACGCCAGACTTGAGCTGTTTCGGCAAGGTGATCGGCGGCGGCTTGCCTGTCGGTGCGTTTGGAGGCCGGAGTGAAATCATGGATTGTCTCGCGCCGGACGGGCCGGTGTACCAGGCGGGGACGCTGAGCGGTAACCCCTTGGCCATGGCCGCCGGTGTCGCTGTGCTGGAGGCGTTGACGGATGAGGCCGTTTACGAAAAAATCGACGCGCTTGCCCAAACACTGTCGGACGGCTTGGCCAAGGCGGCGAAGACGGCCGGTGTTGCGGTTCAGTTGCAGCGTATCGGCTCGATGTCATGCTGCTATTTTACGAACGCGCCGGTTCACAACATGGCAGAGGCGATGGAAAGTGACCGCGACAGGTTCGGCAAATATTTCCACGGAATGCTGGAGGAGGGAGTTTATATTGCCCCGTCGCAGTTCGAGACCGGGTTTGTTTCCGCCGCACACGACGAGGTGGCAATTGAAAAAACAATCGCAGCGGCTGGCAAGGTGATGAAGTCGCTCTAGGTTATGCGAGTACTAGCCATAGATCACGGGACGGTCCGGATGGGGATCGCGATGAGCGACGAGTTGAAAATGATCGCACAGCCGCTCAAGTTCATTCCGGCTGAACCGTTCTCCGGTTTCCTCGATCGGTTGAAGGAATTGCTGCACGAGAACGAGGTCGAATTAATACTGTTGGGCATGCCGCGAAACATGGATGGCAGCTACGGTGAGGCATCGATGAAAGTGCGGGAGTTCGAAGCGGTTTTGAAAAACAGCATCACCGCGCCGATCAGGACTTGGGATGAACGCCTCACTTCCGTGCAGGCCAACCGGGCGCTCACACAAGGCAGGGTAAAGAAGAAAAAGAAACGGCAAAACGTCGATTCGATCTCAGCGGCGATCCTGCTTCAAAGTTATCTGGATGGCTTGGGCTGAACGCATGGAGAACATTAAGCTTAAGTTGACCGTTGCGTACGACGGCACCCGTTACAAGGGGTGGCAGGTGCAGAAAAACGGCGTGACCGTCCAGCAGAGGGTCGAGGAGGCACTGCAAAGGCTTTTTCCGAGTGTGACACGGATTCACAGTTCGAGTCGCACGGACACCGGCGTGCACGCGCGCGGGATGGTGGCACATGTGGAGGTGCCGAAGGCAGAATATCGAATCGAAGAACGAAAGTTGCGCTTGGCTCTGAATTCGTTTTTGCCGGATGATGTGCGGGTGATGCAGGCCAAGCGCGTGCCGATGACCTTTCATGCGCGGTTTGATGCGAGCGGCAAGCAATACCGTTACAGCGTTTGGAATCATCAGGTGATGGATCCGCTGAAAAATAATACCGCCTGGCACGTGCCGCGCGAATTAGACTTTGAACGCATGCAGCGAGGGGCGAAGCACTTTGTCGGTAAGCGGGATTTTCGGGCGTTCGCAGTGAAGCGTGAATACGAGATGCGCTCGACGGTTCGCACGGTGACGGCCTGCAAGGTGTACAAAAAAGAATCGCTGATTATGTGGGTCATCGATGGTGACGGTTTTCTGTACAAAATGTGCCGCGGGATCGTCGGAACACTGGTCGAGGTCGGAACCGGCAAACTCAACCCGGGCGATGTTCGCGATATTTTGAAATCGTGCGACCGCACGCAGGCGGGAATGACCGCGCCGGCTCACGGCTTGGTTTTGTGGAAGGTTTATTACCGTAAGGGGAACGGCAAGCGATGAGTCGCTCAGGCAGTTGGCTGAACGTTGTCTTGGTCGAGCCGGAGATTCCTCCCAACACCGGCAACGTGGCTCGACTTTGCGCGGCTACACGAACGAAGCTGCATTTGATTGAGCCGCTTGGTTTTGACTTGGACGACCGGCGGTTGAAGCGGGCCGGGATGGATTACTGGCAACACGTTGATTGGCGAAAGTGGCCAGACTGGACAGCGTTCGACGACACGTTGCCGCCGGAGGCCAAGCTTTGGTTCGTCGAGTCCGGCGGCCCGGCGCGCTATTCTGACGCCCGGTTTTCCAGCGGAGATTACCTTGTTTTCGGGAGGGAGACAGCCGGGTTGCCGGAACAACTTTGCCACGAAGTTGGGGATCGCTGGCTGCGGATTCCGATGTTCAATGACAAGGCTCGTTCCCTGAATCTTTCAAACTGCGTGGCATTGGTTTTGTATGAGGCGATTCGCCAGTTGGGCTTTGATGGTGAATTGTAGCGTTTGAACAAGCGCGGTTTTGGTGCTGGTCTCGCTTGGCTTCAGGCAGTAGAAATTACGCCCTCGGCGGGGCAACCCGCCTTTTTTGATGAAAAACTTCGTTGAGATTTATGACACAACACTGCGTGACGGCACGCAGGGCGAAGGCGTGAGTTTCTCGGTTGCGGACAAGCTGCGCGTGGCCGAAAAGCTGGATGCCTTTGGTGTGCATTACGTGGAAGGTGGCTGGCCGGGGAGTAACCCGAAGGACATTGAGTTT
>JASLKI010000342.1 GCA_030747575.1 Verrucomicrobiota bacterium
GCCTCGGCTTGACCGGTTTCGCGGTGAGTTTTGCATTGAAGGACTCGATCAGCAACCTATTGTCCGGGGTGCTGATCCTGATCTATCGCCCCTTCAAAGTGGGCGCCTCGATCAAGGTCAAGACGTTCGAGGGCCAGGTGACGGCCATCGACCTGCGCTACACCAAGCTGGAGCGGGACGGGGAGAAAATCCTCGTGCCCAACTCTCTGCTGTTCACCAACCCGATCAGCATTCAGTCCGGGTCGGCGAACGAAAATTGAACGATCACCCTATTTTGCCTGTCCCAATCGCGGGTGTGTCGCCCTCAATAATCCGTTTTTTCTTGAAAAGAACCGTCAAAACCGCCGCCGCTCTGTCAGCCGTCTTGCTGGCTGGTTTGGTTTGTGCCCCGGCAGCTTTTGCGGATAAAGCCAAATTTTACTCGTCAAAGAGCAGTCCCTCACTCAAGAGCCGGGCCATGGATATTCAGCCCGGTGTGGGGCGGAGCAGTCTCAACAAGGCCAAGTCGATGAGCGGGGTTGGAATGGCACTTTACCCGAGCGGCAGTGCGTCGATGGATCGGGCGACCACCAAGAAATTACTCGAGCTTTTCGATCAAAAGAAAAACTGGATGTTTCAGGACTTGGATGAGAATGGCAGAACCGGTGACACTGGGGAGGAGTGGTCCCGGGAAAATGACCTGCTCGGTGATGAGGGGGGCAATCAGCAAAACCCATATTTCAAGTCGCGCGGAGTGGTGCAGGGTTTCCTTCGCTCAGACGAGAAGGAGAAGCGGCCCCGCAGCAAATCACGTCGTCGCGACCAACCGGAGCGATCGCCGACCGAGGATGATGATGAGTTGTTGGAGAAAGAGTTCGAGATGAGCCCGGACAGGATCAAGAAGGGTGGCAGGAAGAAGGAGGAGTTACTATTCCGCGCCAATTCGCCGTTTGCAGCCAAGACGGTGCTTGCTGATTTTTCACCTTTTTCTCGAAAGAGCAACAAGTCCACGGCTCGAAACAGGAGTCCGGGCAACCGTGCTGGCCTGAATGGCGGAGGTTCGGAGGCAGGCAAGGCGCTTGGCCAAGCGGGGGAGGCAAGCCTTGGCGGTTTTTTTCAACAACAGCAAAAAAGCGGGGGAAAATTTTTCAGCAACAAAAACTTTTTCACAACCAAGCCGGGTGCCTCGGGCAAGGGTGCGCTTGGCCTCGACCCGATGAGCTTTGGCCGTGGCTTCGCCCCGAAGCCGTCCACGCCGGTGAAGGGGGTTGGTGTTGGCGAGATGTCGGCCGGCTTCAAGCTGCCGCCGGGCCTGGCTTCTCCGTCAGCGGCGAACAGTCGTTTCTCCTCATACAGTGCAGCGCCCCCGGCGACCGTGCGACGGGAGTTGCCGTTGCTTTTCCAGTCGAGAGATCGGGAGCAGCCGAGCATTCGCAGCGGGCTGCTCAACCAGCAGTCTGGCGCGAATGCGAAGAAGCCAGGTCGGGGTTTCTGAGCACCCGCTTGACCAATCCCTGCCAACTGTGGCTCACTCACCGGCCTTGAGTGACCACGCTGCCAAGCCCAAATTCCCCGGAGGCATCCAAAGTCTGTTCTGGTTTTTCTTCCTCAATTTCCTGTCGTGCCAGATCATCATGGACAGCCCGATCTTTCTGTACGCAGAGAGCCTCGGGGCCAGCGCCACCGTGATTGGCCTCATCGCTGGGATGACGCCGCTGATGGTCGTTTTCCAGATTCCCGCCGCTGCGCACGTGGGACGCTTCGGCTACAAGCTGTTCGTCATCACCGGCTGGTCGCTGCGGTTGGTTTTCGTGTTCGGGTTGGTGTTTGTGCCGTTGATGGATGGCGTGATCAACCAGCAGAGCCAGCTTGCGCTGGTGCTCGTGCTGTTGTTCGCCTTCAACGTGGTTCGCGGCATAGCCAGTTGCGCCTGGTATCCGTGGATTCGCGGGCTGATCCCGGAGGACATCCGCGGCCGCTATCTCACGTTCGAGAGCGCCTTCGTCAATGCCGGCAGCCTCGTGGCGTTCCTGCTGGTCGCGGCGTACCTTGGCCAATCGCCGACGAGCGGGCAGTTCAGTGTCCTGTTCGCGTTCAGCTGCCTCGCGGGGGTGGGAAGCATCTACTTCATTCGCCGCGTGCCGGACGCTGCACCGCCAAGCGAGGAGGCCGGCAAAAAACAGGAGGCGCCTTGGGCCGATATTTTCGCGAACCAGCCGTTTCGCAAGCTGCTTTGGGTGGAGTTGTTCATGGCGATCGCGCTGGGTGGTCTGGCCGCGTTCACGGTTAAGTACCTCAAGGCCGAGGCCGGCATGCAGGACAACTACATCATGCTCGCCTCGGCGGCCAAGTTTGTCGGCGCACTCGGGACGCTTTGGTTTCTTAAGTCGCGTCTCGACCGCATGGGCAGCCGGCCGATCATTTTTTTCGGCCTGGCCATTGGCTTGGTTTGCGTGGCGGTGTTTGGGCTGATCGCCGGCGGGGTGGTGCCGATCAATTTTTTTGCCGTGACCGGACTGTACTTCAGCTTCGGCTTCGTGCTGGCGAGTGTCACCATGTCGATGACGCGGCTGGCCATGGCGACCGTGCCGCGCCTGGGCAGCGTCCACTACTTCGCCGTGTTCGCCGTCGTCGGCAACATGGCCATGGGCCTGTCGCCGATGCTTTGGGGGCTGATGATCGACATCCTGTCCGACCGGAAGTGGGGCTGGCTCGGCGTTGAGTGGAACGAATACACCATTTACTTCGCCGGCGTCGCGGCGGTGCTGATGCTTACGGCGCTGGCCACCGTGCGGCTGGAGGAAGCCAAGGCCGCCCGGTTGAACGAGTTCCTCATCGACCTCATCCGACATTCGCCGCTGCGCTATTGGATGCGAAACTGATCGTCGATTTTCGGTTTAGTTTCCGCTTGGTTGCGGCGCTCAAAGAACGGCACCAGCAGCGAGTCAGCGATCAGTTGAATTAGGTGATACAGCGCGAGAGGAAGTGCGCCGATGGGGTTGCCGGGAAAGAAGTGCTGCCAAAGGTAGATGCCGTTCGGCAATGTTTTTTGCGAGCCGCAAAAGACGAGCGCCGTGCCGGTGCCTCTGTCCATTCGCAACAAAACCGACACGCCAAAGTTCCACGCCAGCAGGATCGCGTGCAGCAGTGCGGAGATGACGACAATGCGTAGCACGATATCGGCGTTGCCGTTGATTTGCCCCGTAGCCACCGAGAAGCCGGAGTACACGAACACGACAATGATCATCTGCGGAACCAGGCGGATGCCCCTGAGAAGAGGCTTGGCCTTGTCCCACAAAAACCGGCGCAGCGCCTGGCCAAGCGCCACCGGCATCACGACGACGAGCAGCATTTTGAGGATCATCTGGCCAAGCGGAATCTCGACCGAGGCGCCGATGCTAAACTGCAGCACGAGCGGCGTCAGCACGACGGTCAGCGAACTCGACAGCAGCGTGAAGATGAGCGCCAGTTCCTGATTGCCGCGCGACAGTACGGTCAGCGCCAGCGCCGAGGCTAGGCTGCTCGCCTGCGCCGCCATGATCATTACCGCCGTCAGGAAATGCGGGTGACCCACTGGTTGCAGCCAAAGCGCCAGCCCGTACGCCACCGCCGGAGCCACGCAGTAGGTCGAGAAAAGCACCAGCGAGATCGCGCCGAGGTTGGCCGCCTGCCGGTGCAGTTTGCCGGTGTCCAGCGTGAACCCGGAGACGGCCATCATCACGCCCACCAGCACCGGTGTCACCCAGCCGGCGTCCTTGATGGCCCGGCCGCCTCCCGGCAGCCAAAGCCCCGCCGGGATCATCATCAGGAGCATCGCAAGAAACCAGTAGCGGCTTACAAGGGTTCGCCCCTGTTTCGCTGCTGAGTTTGACTGTTCCATACCGCCGCTCACAAGGCGGCGCAGTATGGACACCGGTTCCCCGTCGTCCAAACCAATTTCCATTGACAGGGCGGTCAACAAAAAACTTGCACGCCGCCTGTTCCATGACTACAAAACGCCGCTCTTGACGCATAGGCGTCGGTGATTGGTGTGCCTCGGTAGCTCAATGGTAGAGCAGTTGACTCTTAATCAATTGGTTGTAGGTTCAAGTCCTACCCGGGGTACCATTTTTACTAATAAAAAAGCCGCTTGAGTGTAACTCGGGGGTGAGGTTGGGATACACACCCAAGCATTATTTGATCAGCTCTCCCCCACTACCACTTCATGTTGGGCGCCAGTATAGGCTTGTTCCATTTATTCGTAGTGAGCAAAGCGCACTGCTGTAATCTTATTACATGCAAAGTCTACAGTCTATTCGCCCATCAACGCTACTCCATTGGCTCACAAATACTGATAAACCAGCTGCGCCGCTTCACCTCGAGTAAGGTCTGCATCTGGATTAGAAGGCGCGCGGACTTTCTTCTTAAGGAGACCGGAAAGGATTTTTGCTGCTTGGGAACCGCTTACCTTTTTATCCGGGTGAGCGAGGGCAGTATTAAAGTCCTTGCTTGGTTCAAATTCAAAGAAGGGCGGTTTGGACTGCGTTGAGTAATCGTAGAGCGTTTCGATGTATTTGAAGGCGGGATGTCCTCGCCGTACGTCTTCGAAGTGCGAGGCGGTAATGCTTAGCGGGATTTGAAGTCCGTTCACAGCCATTTGAGAAAATTCGCTAATTGTGATCGGTTCATTGGGGCGGAAGCGGTAGGCCTTCATTTCCAGACTGCTTAAACCTTTAGGCTTCCCGCCCGTGTTGTAATCATCGATATCAGGTCCGGCCACTGCGCCGAGCAGGCTTAGCTTCTGGGCCGCAGTGAAGGCAGGCGCATCTGCGGGGAGGTCTGTGTAGAAAAACAGGATGCATCGCTGCTTTAAGAGTTCATCCTGGATTTGCTTAACGGGGACGTCTTTGAGTTCCTGCTTATTGTCGATCGCCAAGGCGGCGGCAACACCCGCAGCCTGTCCCAGCGAGGACCATACAGGCTCCATCCGCACGCTACACATGGCAACGTGCGTACAGGAAATACCCACAGGGAAAAGAATGCCGTTATGTTGTTTGGGCACCAGTGTGCCGTAGGGTATCTGGTAGGGCCCTGTTGCATCATGCAGGTGAAGCGTACCTTCAGCGGCGCCTTTTCCGTAAGGGGGTTCCTTTCGGCCGTCGGGGCCTTGAACACGGTGTGCATCGATTCCGTAGATTCCAATGGCAACCGAATCTGGAAGCAGCGGTCCGCGAAATCCGTCACCGCGAAGATCCTTATGCAGATCGCTTTCCGTTAAGGTGTAGAGTCCTTCTATGCGGCGTCCCTGGCGCACGTAGATGCGGTAGGGGAAGTTGCTGTTGTCCTGAAATTCATCGTCAGGGAGGCCTACGTTGGGCGAGCCTCCTTTGGTCTGAATGTAGTAGAGGTAGCCAAGATCATGGTAGCGGTAGATTTTTTCTATTTCAACACGCTCCTCCCAGTCGGCTAAGACCCAACGGGTGCCGTGTCCTACTAAGTCGCCTCCCCAGTTGATTCCAAGCAGATCAAATTTTCCATTGGGTATGATCGGTTTACGTTTTGGCCCGCCGTACTTGGCTGGGTCGTAGCCGGGCGGCGGTTCCTTCAGGCGATAGGGATGGTCGGGCCGGCCGTAATCCTTTGCAGTGATTCTGTAGGTGAATGCCTGTGACCTGTGGTCGGGTTCACCTGTGCTCTCTGGGAGGATAGTGGAGGGCAACGTTCCCTTCACCCTGCGGAAATACGTTGTATAAATGAGTCCGGCGTGCGGCTCTTCCTTGGAGCGGGCTTCCCGTCCGATGCGGTAAGGTATGTCCGCATATTCCGCTAAGTCGGCTTCATAAGTGGCATCGATGATAACCTTGCCGGTATAGGTATGCCGTGGGCCGAGGTTTCCCTGATTGTCGCGCTCGCACGTAATGACGCCTGTGACCCGCTGGCCTTTCATTTTCACATCGACCGCCACTTCGTTAAAGCGCGTTGAGATGCTCTTATGCTCGGCGGTCATTTCAGCATAAATCCTGGCGGCTGTATGCGGTTCCCAGGCCCGACCTTCAGCTATATTCCAGCGCATCGGCGGGTTCTGCTTTATATGTTCCTTAACCAAAGGATCATCCGCCATCTCTGTACGGTGATAGGCTTTTACGCGCTGGCGGAATTCCTCCATCACTCCGCTGTTCGATTCCACGTATTTGTCATCCAGTCTTAGCACGCCCGAAGAAAGCACTCCTCCGGGGACAGGCGCTTGCTCGATGATGATCACCGTTTTATCGGCACGGGCAGCGGCGATGGCCGCGGCCACTCCGGCAGGCGTAGCGCCGATGACAACGACATCGAAATCATTTGCTTGGTTCGAGGCAGGAGCCGTGTTTCGCGCAGGCTTGCTTTGGGGCTCTGCAGTTGAAAGCAGGAGGCTGCAGATTAAAAGTAAGAATGTGATTTGTGTCATGATTTCACTTGTTATATTCTATCAAACATTAGAGGTGTTTCATTTGTCTTCTGCTTTCAGTTTTTCACCCGTCTGTGCCGCCGTGTTTGCGAAGAAGGTTGGCGGTTTCTTTCTTCACGGATATGTCTTCAGGTACGTGCCAATCTTCTACCTCTTCGGCCCATCAAACAAGAAGGTCCAGTTCGATCCGTTTTGAAAATTCGGCTTGTCGTAGGTGGCTCTAAAAAAATCAATGTGGTTATCGAGAAAAGCCACGTTACCCCACCCAGGTTCGGAATCGTTATGCCAAAAGCTGTATTGAAAGGGCTTGTCAACTGGCCCCGGAACCTCCAGTTGCCATCCGTAGGCCCCGACCGAATAGTCATTGGCTAAGATGACCTGAGACGGAGCGCGGATCTGGCTCATCTTTTTGCCGTGAAGTCCATCGGGGCCATTAGAGTTACCGCCGCTATTGTAAAAATAACTGTTACCGAATGTGTCGAATAAGCTGGGTTTGCGCTTGGCACCCCACCGGCCCGGTGTGGCTCCGTCATCCCTCGGGCATTTGAAAATTCGGAAGACTCCCTCGTTGTCGTCTTGTTTGACCTTTCGGTTAATAGTGACATACGGATTAATCATCCGTTCCTGAGCCAAGTATTCCGTTCCTCGTTTGCCACCCCAAGAATAGTAGGACAACACGGGACCATCTTTATGCGAAGGTAGTTCGTCGTCGTTGTCATCGACGTAGAGAAATGTGGCCAAGGATTGCTGGAGAAGTTGACTGGAACAGGTCACGCGATGGGCCATTTTTTTTGCGGACGCCAGTGCCGGTAGCAGCAGGGCCGCTAGGATGGCAATGATGGCAATCACCACCAGTAGCTCAATGAGCGTGAATGCCCGTTTTGATTCGGCCTTCATTTTGCTGCTTCCAACTTTCAATTCCTTCTTTGTCTTGCCGCCGTGCCTTCTTGCGCATGAATGTACACCCGTCAACACGTTTGATGTAAAAAAGTGAAAATACTTTTGTTATAAATATATGGTTCTCGTTTTTTTCATAAATCAAAGTCACCCCATTTTCACCCCACCCCACGGAAACTGGTGTCCATCAACACGGCGGATATGAGGCTTGCGTATCTTACTGGTATCGTTATGGTTCTGCCCGCTTTTCGGAGCGATTTCTAGAAATTGCCAGTGTGGCGGAATTGGTAGACGCGGCGGATTCAAAATCCGCTTCTTTCACGAGAGTGTGGGTTCGAGTCCCTCCACTGGTACCACTCTAATCCTTCCTTTGTTTTCAGTGGTTAAGTTAGTTCGTCAACAAAACGAACGACATGAAAAACAAGACCATAAAACAGGGTTGTGCCGGTAATTGTGCCGGTAAATCTTCAAACAACGGCTTAAAGACGCCGAAATTCCAGAGAGTCAAAGATTCAAAAGGTAAACCTATTC
>JASLKI010000343.1 GCA_030747575.1 Verrucomicrobiota bacterium
AGAGGTGGCTTCACCCTGATCGAGTTGCTGGTGGTGATCGCGATTATTGCCATTCTAGCCGCCATGCTGTTGCCGGCCCTGGCCAAGGCCAAGCAAAAGGCGTACGCAACCGCCTGCATGAACAACCTCAAGCAGGTTGGCTTGGCAATGGTGATGTTTGCTGACGACAACGACGATACGATCCCACGAGGCAATGCCAAGCGCTGGTGGTTCGAGTTCATGCCCTACGCGCCCGAGGGCGGTACAGAGAAGGATTTTCGCAATATCAAGATTTTCATGTGCCCGAGTTATCCGCTGCCCAAGCGCACCCCAAATAAAAAGCAGGTGATCACCTACGTTGTCAACGCGTGGAAGTTTCGTTCAGCACGGGACAATATCGGTTACGAGCATATTGGATTGAGTAAAATTACCGACTTCACGCAGCCCTCCAACTCCGCTTACCTTCTGGACAATGAGGATGGGATAGACAACCCCGGCATCAATCGCCCAATCGTTAGCGGGTTTCAAGACATGAGAACGGATTTAAACGATGTATGGCAGCCAACCCATTTACCCTACGACGCCAACGGAAGACGCCTCAGCAGCGATCGGCGTATCGCCGCCAAGCGACATAGTGGCAAGGGTTCAAACATACTCTTCCTCGACGGCCACTCCGGTTTTCGTGATTCCAAGCTGATCGACATTGAGTTGTTCCGCGAAAAGAAACAATAGCCCGCTGCAAAACGTTTTGCCAAACAATGAAATTTGACATGAATCTGAACTCCAAACCAAGAGGCGCCTTCACATTGATCGAGTTACTCGTGGTGATCGCGATCATCGCCATCCTTGCCGCGATGCTGTTGCCCGCGTTGGCCAAGGCCAAGCAGAAGGGGCAGTCCACCGTCTGCCTCAACGACCTCAAGCAGGTCGGCCTGGCCATGCTGATGTTCGCCGATGAGAATGAAGACATGGTTCCCCGCGGCACCGCCGGCAACTCTCGGCGCTGGTGGCTGGAGTTCATGCCCTACGTGCCGGAGGGCGGCACGGAGCGGGACTACCGAAACATCAGGATTTTCATGTGCCCGAGCTACCCCATCCCCAAGAACACTCCGAACAAAAAACAAGTGGTCACGTACGTGGTCAACGCATGGGACTTTACCTCCACGAGGGACACAGTCGGCTACGAGCAGCTTGGATTGAGCAAGATCACCGACTTCAGGCAACCGGCCGACTCGGCGTATCTGCTGGACAACGAGGACAACACATGGCGTCCCATCGTCACCGGCTTTCGTGATCCACAGACGGCCCTGAACGACGTCTGGCATGCAAACCACCTTCCCTACGACTCAAGTGGCAAACGCCTCAGCAACGACCGCCGCATCGCTGCCGCGAGGCACAGCGTCGGCTCGAACATCCTCTACCTCGACGGCCACGCCGGCTACCGCGCGGCCAAGCAAATCAGGACCGACCTCTTCCGCAAGCAGAAGCTTTAAGTCGGCGGCTCAGCTTTTTTTCTTTTTCAGCCGAAAAAGCTCTTCCGGGGCACGTTTCTTGAGGATTTCCGAGTGTCCATCAAAGTAGTTTGAGTTCGCAATACCCCAACCTGTTCGGGTGCCTCCTCCACCCTGCTTGTAGAAGGAGCTTTTCTCGGTTCCCCCATTATGTCGGTAAAGGACGTTACCACTGCCAATGTTGCTACCACTGTCGGTTTCATCGGGGTAAAGGCAGGAATTGTAGCCGTCGATGTCAGCAGTAAATATGGTCTCTGAGGGTGATTGAACATCAACCATCTTGTATGTTCTGTTCCCTTGGAATTTTGAATTCATGGCGTAGGTATATACATCCGTCCAATTATTTTGTTTTTTTCGTTTGGCGGTGGCCGGGCAAATGAAAACACCCATGCCAAAATCTTTGACGGTTTTTCCCAGATAAGGCTGGATCATGTGATACCATAGTTTCGAACCATGCTCAGTTGGGAAGGCAGGCCAACAGCGGGGCACTTGTCCTGTGTCGAGTTCGTAAAGAGTTAATGCCAAACCCATCTGTTTGACATTGTTCATGCAACTCATGCTGGTGGCCTTTCCTTTAGCTTTGCCCAGGGCCGGCAAAAGTAGCCCTGCTAGGATGGCTATAATTGCAATTACCACGAGTAACTCGATCAGCGTGAAGCCGGTCGAGGAACGGGTTGTCGTTAAACGATTGCTCTTTTTCATCGGAACTTGGGCTCTTGAGCCACCCCGCCTTTATTTTAATTCACCATCGTGGTCAAGCATAAAGCCCAACTCCGGAGTTGCCTCACCGGGGATGGTCGCCCAAATTGACCGCCCAAGCTGATGCGATTATTTGCCGGAAAATTACTGGTTGCCGGGCTGGCGCTTTCCGCCGCCGTCTGGCCGAGCGCCTTCGCCAAGGACAGCCAAACGGTCGTTTCCACCGGTAAAAAGTTTCCCGAGTTGAAGCCGTTCGACGAACTGATGGAGGCGTTCGTCCGCGACAACAAAATCCCCGGCGCGTCGCTGGCCGTGGCCAAGGACGGTCGCCTGGTTTACGCACGCGGCTTCGGCTACGCGGATGTCGAGCAACAGCAACCGGTGCAGCCCAAGTCTCTGTTCCGCATCGCCAGCATCTCCAAGTCGTTCACCGCCACCGCCACGCTGCAATTGGTCGAGCAGGGTAAACTCAGCCTCGACACGCCGGTGTTCGACCTGCTGCCTCACAAGCCGCACTTGGCCAAGGGGGACACGGCCGACCCCCGGCTTGGCCAAGTGACCATCGCCCACCTGCTGCGGCATCAAGGAGGCTGGGATCGCAAGGAGACGATCGATCCGCTGTTCCACGCCATCGAGATCGCCAGCGTCCTCGGCAGGCTGCCGCCCGCCACGCAGGACGACATCATCCGCTTCATGATGGGCTGGCAACTGGACTTCGACCCCGGCCAACGCTACGTGTACTCGAACCTCGGCTACTGCCTGCTCGGCCGCGTGATCGAGCAACTCACCGGCCGAACTTACGGCGACTACATGGTGAACGAGTTCCTCAAGCCGCTCGGCATCGAGTCGATGCGCCTAGGCAAAACGCTCCTCCGCGACCGCGCAGAAAACGAAGTGAAATATTATCCCAAAGGCGACCTCCTCGGCATCGCCGTCACCGGGGACGCCATCGGAGCGAAGGTGAACTGGCCTTACGGCGCGTGGTCGATCGAGAGCTTCGACTCGCTCGGCGGCTGGATCGCCTCGGCGCCTGACCTCGTGAGGTTCGGCTCAGCGGTAGACCGCTTCGAGCAGTCCGGCATCCTGAAAAAGGAAACCATCGCGACCATGCTCGAGCGTCCGGCCAAGGGCCATTTCGGCAACGACGAAGAAGGCAAGCCGGACGCCACGCACTACGGCTGCGGCTGGTCGGTGCGCCCGGTGAAAAACGGAAAAACCAACCGCTGGCACACCGGCGGATTGTCCGGCACATCCACGATCCTCGTGCTACGACATGACGGCCTCTGCTGGTCGGTGCTGTTCAACACCAACCAGACGGCCGATGGCAAAAAACCCTCCTCAAAGATCGACCCGCTTGTCCACAAGGCTGCCGATGCCGTCACCGCCTGGCCTCCCCACGACTTTTTTGTTAACTGATGGCACATGCCATCAACGCTTTCGGCAAAGCGCATCGTAGCAATATAAAAAGAACCCCGGCTACTTTCGTAACCG
>JASLKI010000344.1 GCA_030747575.1 Verrucomicrobiota bacterium
TCAAAAGCATAAATTCCTCTACCCCATACCTTACAAAATAAGGTTGGTTTAAATGGGTGAGTTATCAATCGCTACTTTTTAGTAGTCGAAATACGATTGAACCTAATGAAGGGCATTAAAGGAGCTTTTGCTTTAAAGGCAATTTAAGGGTGTTAACTGTGAACGATTCAACCCTACGCTTACTCGCTACAAAGCTTCGAAGATTTCATAGGCGTTTTTGTCATAGGTTTTTAATAGGTAAGTACTCCCTACTTAACTACTCGACTAGAACATCTTGTTGTCGAACTAGTTAACGTAATTTACTGGAATCATAGAGCGGATTCTCAAACCAAAACACCCCGAGGTTATCGACTTCCTCGCAGGTGATGGCATCCAAGTCACCGTCCCCATCCAGATCCACCAATTCCACCAAGTCAAATTTTACGCCAATACTCCCACTTACATCGGTCACGTTCCATTTGGCGGACCATGGTCTATCAGGTCGTTGACTCATCCAGGTTGCGCCTGGAAGTTCGCGGTTTCTCCCCGTATTTGTAACATGAAACAAATCATTGCGACCGTCATTGTCGATATCCCCGATCGCCACGGCTTTCCCATGCGGCACCCCGAATGGGTTCGGGGTTGAATGAATTTTCCATCCGTTTCCATTTCCCTCGAACAGAAGGATTTCACCATTTCGCGTGGGGCAGACAATGTCCCGAGCACCGTCATGATTAAGATCGCCAACAGACAAAAACATCACTTCGTGCTCTTTGCCTCCGATAACATGTTCTCTCCATTTCTTCGGATTTTCCGCTTCTGTACCACCCGGATTCTCAAGCCAATTCACACCGCGCTTGCCCCCTTTTCGGTCAGAGAAAAGCAAATCGCTGTCACCGTCACCATCCATGTCAAACGCCTTCAGCGTCATGATCCAACCGGCCGACCGCAGTTTTACAAACTTGAACGCGCCGGCGTCGCGCGCAGAACTCGCTGGTGGATCGACCCACAACCAGCCAATCGACCCGTTTGCCCCCTTGGACGACACGAACAGGTCAATCCCACCCCGTCCGTCGATCTGCGCCGGTTCGGCGAACATCCATGATTTTTTTTGCTTTGTGGCCGGAATGGCCTCGGTCACCCAGGCGTTTGACTTGAGGTAATCCTTGCGCTTCGCCGGTGCCCAGTGAACGTACATGGTGCGGTCCCTGCCTTCGCACGAACTGATCACGTCGAGATTTCTGTCACCATCCAAGTCGGCAAACACGGCGTCCTCGGGGCTGGCGACACGACCGACGGTGACGCTTGGCCAAGCAGATTTGGCCTTGGCCGGCCCGGGATTTTGGTAAACGACTATTGCGCCGCCCTGCTCCCAGGCGGTGGTGATGTCGAGCAGCCCGTCGCCGTTGTAGTCGCCCAGACGCACCCCGTCCGCCCCCAACTTGCCGGCGGCCTTGTCCGCCGGATCAATCGTATGGCGGTACCACGGGCGCTGTTTCACAGCGCTACGGTTGGCCTGGGCAGCGCAAAGGCGTCGAATGAATTTCAGGATATGTCGTGAACCGGGATCGTTACGGCCCACGAGGTTAGGCCGGATGCTGGTGTGTGTCCGATCCTTGAGTTCGTGAATGCCCACGTCGGGATGTCCGGCTTTTTTCAACGCAACGAACATCTCCTGGTTTTGCTCACGACGATCGGGTGTGTCGTGCTCGGCGTGAAGGAGCAACAACGGCGGGGCGTCCCTGCGGGCGTGATGCAGTGGGGAAGCGAGCCGGTGAGTGGAAGCCTTCTCGCCCCACACTCCCTTGCGCCGCGCCGCGCCAACCCGGCTCACATCCATCAACCCGCTGATGGGAATGGCACCACGAATAGCTCCACTTGTGAGGCCGCGTTTTACCAGGAACGCATCGTTCAATGTAAGCAATGCAGTCAGGTATCCGCCCGCCGATCCGCCGGACACAAATAACTTTTCAGGATCGCCACCGCGTTTGGCAATGTTCCGATGCACCCAGGCGAAAGCATCCGCCACGTCCTCGATCTGCACCGGGTAGATTGCCTCGGGGTAAAGGCGATAGTTTGCCGACACCACACCGATTCCCTCAGCAACAAACCGGCCGGCCACTTCGGTGATCTTCGACTTTTCGCCACTGTGCAGCCCGCCGCCATGTATCCAGAACAGCACCGGGTAGCCTGTCTTGCCGCGAGGTAAATAGATATCCAGCTTGTTCCGGCCCTTGGTGGCATTTTCATCCTTCCGATAGACGATGTTCCGAACCACCGTCATCCTCCCGGCCTCGGGCACAACAGGTTCGGAGGGCTTGGCCGGCGTTACCTGTTTTTTTCCCGCCAGCTTTTCGGCCACCCAATCGATTTCCCGTTTGTCGAGAATGCCGTCTTTATTGCGGTCAGCATGGTCGAACTTAAACTTGCGAAACGACTTCGGCGCCTCCCCGCGTGACAGCTGTCCATCACCGTTGCGATCCAATTTCTGAAGCCGATTGGTAAACGAGTCAGCAACCAAGGTGAAACCTGGCAGCGACAGGGCGACCAGTAATACGATGAATCGAATTTGCTTCACGGCAAGTTGACGAGTAAGCTGGGCATGGTTGCACGCTCAAAATGCCCTGCCTGACTATAACGACCGACCTGCGCCTGGCTAAGCGCTTTGGCTAGGCAATGATCTCGTGAATCGGCTCGGCGCCTTCCACGCCGACAAGGCGCTGATCCAACCCCCGGTAAAAGTAGCTCAACTCGTTCGGATCGAATCCAAGCTGCTTAAGTACGGTGGCATGCAAGCGCCTGACGTGGAACGGTTTCTCGACAGCGGCGGCGCCGAGTTCGTCGGTCTTTCCAACGCTAGCACCGCCCTTAATACCGCCCCCGGCCATCCACATCGTGAAGCCGTAACTGTTATGGTCGCGGCCGGTGCCTTTGGCATACTCGGCGGTCGGTTGGCGGCCAAACTCGCCGCCCCAGATGACGAG
>JASLKI010000345.1 GCA_030747575.1 Verrucomicrobiota bacterium
CCGCACCTAATTTATTTCTGCGTCAGGCTGTTGGTGTCCTTAAGTTCGCACCGAATCTCCTTCTCGGTATTGGGGTAGATTGAGGCGTACCCCACCAACGGCAAGCCAGCGATTGTTGTGAGTAGGAGGTGTCTCATTACAGAAATCATTGTGCAGAAATAATGCCACCTGAAACTGAGGTGCACTAGCAAAAGGTTAGGGGACTTAGAGAGGGGGGGTGCTACAATCTTTAAAGGGGAAGATTCGAAGTTCCAGCGCTACGAGGATGCGTGAGATTAGCTAGAAGGGTGGAACCAAAGCCCCTTGTTTTCTTACCTACCATACTTTCTAAATTTGATTATTTAAAAAAAATGCTGGAGGCTGAGGAGCGGATTCCTATTAAGCGACTTCCGATTCTTTCATTTGAGCTGATAAGCGTTTACTCGCCAACTGCTTAGTTCATCGTCTTCGGTTGCATCCACATGCTTCTTGAGTAACTTGGGTGGTATCCGGGCAACATTTCCAAATTTGACGGACAGGATGCTGGTCCCTCAATCCTTCGATGCAGGAGCTTTGGGTAATCAAGATGCTTGGCGAAACGGAATTTGTTGGCAGCAGCCCCGTTGTCGAAGATGATCCCGCGCATGGAACTGAATGGAAAAGCCGCACTCATCACCGGGGCCAGTCGCGGCGTAGGCGCAGCGACGACAATCAAGCTGGCTGAGAAAGGGTGCAATGTTGCTATTAATTGCAAGCAATCCATTGACCTCGCCAAGCAGGTGGCCGCTCAATGCCGTGGGCTCGGAGTGAAAGCCGTTGTTGTCCAGGGCGACGTGGCCAGCGATGTTGATTGCAGGCGGATCGCAACTGAATCCGTCAGGGCGATTGGTCAACTGGATATCCTGATTAACAATGCCGGCACAACGCGTTTCATCAACTTTCACGACATGGACGAGGTGAGCGACAACGATTGGGAACACATACTCGGCGTGAATCTTAAAGGGCCGTTCCAATGCATCCGCGCCGCACGCGAGTCACTCGAAGCGGGGGAGGGCGGTGTGATTGTCAACACCGCCAGTGTGGCAGGCATCACCGGCGCAGGCAGTTCCATCCCGTACTGTGCGTCAAAAGCTGGCTTGATAAACCTTACACTTGGACTAGCACGAACGCTTGGCCCGAAAATTCGCGTTAACGCGGTCGCACCGGGTTTCATCGAAGGCGAATGGCTGCAAACCGGACTAGGTAGTAGCTACGAATCTGTCCGCAACAAAAAGGCGGCCGAAGGACTACTGGATGCCGTCAGCACACACGAGGATATCGCTGACGGTATCCTATCCATGATTACCTGTGCCAAGGTTACTGGACATATTTTGACTGTGGATGCCGGCCACACTACAGGCCCTCGCATTAGCTCAGGAATTTGAGTGGTGGTGCGGGTTGCTTTAGTCTTTGCAATTTTTTCATTTAAACAGGCGGCAAGGCAGAAAATAACTGCTACTGGATCAAGCCGCCGGTGGCAATATTGATCGTGCGAGGCCGCATCTCCGCTCGTTCGGTAATTACCAGCGAGCCGCCTTGGATAGCGACCTTGCCTACACCCTTAAAGCCCTCAGGTATCTTCGCTAAAAATGAAGCATAGTTCTTGGTGATGTTTTTGCCGGTATCGAGATGTTCAAATAACTGTTGTCCGAAAATTTCCCTCTTCTTTACCAGGACCGGAAAAGGCTGATGCAACCCAGTGGAGCCAAACTCCAGCCCGCGCGCATTCGGTTTACCATCCTTCAGCTTCCACCAATGATTGAGCCACGGGTAGTCGCTCCGTTTCCAAGCGTAACCGAACAGCAATCCCCGTTTTCCATTGCTCGCGATAGCCCAGCCCAGCTCTTCATCAATCACGAATGAGGTGACGCTTGGTTCCTCACTATTAGTCATTCGGCGCATTGAAATCCGCTCGCCGTCCTTCGTAATCGCGCTTGGCCAAAGGAACTCCGGCTGCTCTGGATTCGGCATCATGCCGCCCTGCGCAAATCCGCGGTGGCAGTTGGAGTCGACTACGCAGTTCTCATCAAGGAATGGCGGGCCAATAGTGGGATGCTGCACAATATTAAAAATGCGACCGAGCTTGTTGTTATTAGTGATTGTCTCGCTGACAACAAAAAACGCCGAGGACGTAGCCAAAGTGACAGAGCGATCAACTGTCAATCCTGCCAGCGGCAAATCCGCTGCCATTCGTGCGTGAATGCCGGCAGCTGTTGTCTCGGTATCTTGCAACACCCTCCAAACAACTTTTGAAGATTCGCCGTGATAAGGCATGCCGTTTTTGCCTTCGGCATCGGATGGGGGCCCCCAACGGTCACAACAAAGAAAGTGGCCCATAGAGCCTGGCTGATCGCCGGGGTTTCTGCGGCCCCAGTTGAGCGGGTTAAGTTCGGAATCACGAAAGCGAAACTCGGGAATCGAACCACCGGCAATATCCAGTACCAGCCGTGCCTGATCGTTCTCCAGTACGATCGAACGCCGGCCCCGAACTCGTTCTTCTGCCAGCGCTTGACTAAACGGCCAAAGGAACGTGAGCATTAAAATCGATCTAAAAATTGCCATCTAAGTTGAGGTCAGTGTCTCCGTTCGCCTGAGCAAGTCAATCATTCTGAAATTCAGCAGCTTCGCTTTGTGATTCTCATTCCGGTAAAACCCGCAACTAGCGAGAACCGGGTAACGTCGCCCAATAACGGCCCCAGTCAGGACTGGTGATTGTTGTGAGTAGGATGTGGTTCATTTCCCTTAAGCCTTCAATCCTTTACTAGTATTACCCCCTATTAACTCAGCAAGCCAAAGACTAATGCAGATTAGCACTAACTGAACTAGGAGCCTGATAATATGACCATTTTGACTAAGCGCTGTACCATTAAATGGTATGTCGTTTAACCACATGTTTAAATTAGCTAAATAAACACACATCAAAAAAACCGTTAAAAAACGAGCTGTCGATCGACGGCAAGGAGGAAGCATGATTCCTGTTCCAAGAAGAACTTCAAACACTCCGCTGGCCATTGTCCAGAAACGAGGGAACCCCAAATAATTCGGAACAATTAGATCAAATATTTCTGGTCTGATGAAATGTTCACATCCTATCCATATAAACGGTATGCCCAAGAAGAACCCAATTAAGTTTCTAGGTTTCATGGGCATTGTTTTTCTTATTTCCCTTCAGCTTTCAATTCCTCACCTGTCTCTTATTTAAAAGCCGGGTGCTTGCGGTTTCCGCCGCTGAGGATGTAGGCGACGAGATCCATCACCTCGTCTTTTTGCATTAAATTCAGCAGTCCAGGCGGCATTGGTGATACCTTGGAGGGTTCGATGCTCTCGACCTGGGAGCGGTTGATGTTCGCCTGTTGGTTGGGATCGAACATGTCGGTGTTCACGCTTACGCGGTCGCCGTTGAGGTTTACCACCACACCGGTCACGGTGTCGCCGTTTTTCATTTTTACAATCACGGGTACGAATTGCTCGTTGATCTCCTTGCTGGGGTTAATTACCTGATCCAGTAAATCGCGCGGTGAATAGCGGCCGCCGGCACCGGTCAGGTCGGGCCCGGTCATGCCGCCCTCGTTGGCAAATCGGTGACAGGCAAAGCAGCCGCCTGCGGCAAACATCTTTCGGCCACGATCGAAGTTCCTGTTTTTCAAGCCCGTTGTCGCCGCCTGACTTAGCTCCTCAAGTTCCCACTGCTTCACGTACTTCCTGCCAATCATCGCCGCGGCCATGATCTCGAAGGGAGATTTGACGACAGGCTTCTTTGCGAGCAAATCCTTGAACTCCATTTTTTCAGCAGCACTCAGGCTGGCAACGGCGTCTCTGCGGATGAACTCAATGAATTTGCTGAAACTCCTGCCGCCGCGGTAGTTCGCCGCTTTCAAAAACCAATTGAGATACTCCGTACGGAGCTCCGTGGTCCAGCCGGCCTTCAGCATTCTTAGCGAGCGGGCGTATTCAATCTGCTCCTCCTGCGTGGCTGCTTCCTGCAACAGCCGGATGCCCTTGGCCGCGGTCGTGCTCGCCTGCAGATGGGCAAGAGTTTCGCAGAGCAACCAGTTTTGCTCGAAGTCGGGCGCGGGGAATTGCGGTTCCAGTTGAGCGATAATCTTTTTGACTGCGCGCGCGTTTGGATCGCCGAAGCGCACGAGAGCGATTTGATAAGCGCGCACCAACGTGAGTTTGCCAGTGTGATCTAGCTTGTTCCACTTCACTTCGGCTAACAATTTGTAAACGGTGGCGGCCAGTTGCTTGTCCACAAGCGCGTCTGGTTTGCCATTGGCCGGATCGGCTGCGGCTACTTTGCACAGGCCGAGCAACGCCGTTACTCGTTGGTTGTGATTCTTTTCATTCAGCGCACGGTCTTTCCATTGCGCCAATGGCTGATGCTGCACCGCAGTGAGAGCAGCCCAGCGAACGAAACGATCCGGATGATCCAAGTGCGGCCAGGCTGTGTTTAATGCGTCCAAATGTTGTCTGCCATGGAATTGCTCTAACCTGTGTCGAAGTTGGGTGAGTTCATTGACGTTTGTCTTGTGCTTCACGAGCGCAGTGGACTCCTTGCCGGCATACGTCACACGATAAACTCCAGACTGAACCCGCCGACCGCCGATCGTGAAGTACATTGCCCCATCCGCGGGATGTATTATCGCGTCGGTCACCGGCAACGGGCTACCGGTGATGAATGTCTCCTTGGTGGCCGTGTACGTTGACCCTTCCGGTTCCATGTGCACGGCGTGGATTTTGCCCCAACTCCAGTCCAGAATAAAAAAAGCGTCCTGATATTTGGCAGGGAACTTTGCGCCGTAACCGAATGTCACTCCCGTGGGTGAGCCGGGGCCGATGTTGATTACCGGGGGCAGCGTATCCGGGTAAAACTCAGGCCGCTTGCCGGTGCCGTTGCGCCAGCCCCACATCGATCCGCTGGTCACGTGGCAAATGCGCGTGGGCCGGTACCATGAGGTGTTGAAGTCGTACTCCATGTCTGCATCGTAGGTGAAGAGCTCGCCATCGCGGTTGAAGCCGCCATCAAAAATATTCCGGTAACCAGAGGAAACGATCTCCCAGTGTTTACCGTCGGGCGAGATGTTGTAAATGATGCCACCCGGCGCCAGGCGGTCGCGATTATGGCCACGTCCATCGGGCATGCGCGGCAACAGATGGTCTTCGCCCCAGTGCAACGGTACCCGCGAGGTATCGGACTTGGCGGGTGTGGTGTTGTTGCCGGTGATCAGGTAAATGGATTCTTTATTCGGTGCGAGCAACACTGCGTGGATGCCGTGATCGCCGCGGGCGGTCATGCCTCGCAGCTTCTCCACCTTGTCCAGCCGGTCGTCGCCATTCGAATCCGTCACGCGATAGAGGCCACTCTCCATCTTGCGTTCGTAATCGTTTACCCCCACGTACAAAGCGCCAAAAGCCCAGAGTAGACCGTTTGCCGCACGGATTTTGGCCGGGACTTTTTCGATGTCTCTGGCCTTCAGCAGCTGCCCGGCTGCTGGTGCCCGGAAACGGTACAAGCCGCCGAATTGATCGCTGACAATGATGCGCCCCTTGTTGTCAGAGCAGAGGTTTACCCATGAGCCCTGCTGCGGCTTGGGCACCGAATAGAGCAGTTCCACATTGAAGCCTTCAGGTGCCTTGATGTTTCGAACCGGCGTTGCGGAGTCCGCCACGGATTGAGCTTGAGCCGAAATCCCCAGCGACAAATAAGTAACAGTCAGAGTACGAGACATGGCACGCCGCGAAAACACGCGCTGCACGCACTCAAAGCCAATGGATAAGGGCGTGTGCCCTAAGCAGTATATTATCACGTTTATAACTCTGGTAGTAAGATAGTAGTGGGTCATCATATTAAATCATACTAACACCCCGCCTAAAGCACGGCTGCGATTGTTGTGAGTAGGAGGTGTTTCATTGTCGATATTTGATTGCTGGAAGAATGCCAGCTCCGTTTATTTTCCCTCCATCAAATCCTTGAGCGTGGGCAAGATGGCTTTGGCCCAGATTTCATGTCCCTTTTCGCTTGGGTGCGTGGTGTCGGGCATCATTTCTTCGGACAAGAAACCCTTGTTGTCGAGAAACTTTGATCCGATGTCCAAGTAGGTGACGTTTGAGATGTTCTTGAGCAGTTTGGGGAGATGCGAGTTAAGCTCGATGATTTCCTTCCGGTGCGGGTGATCGAGAGTCCGGCGCCGCGGGAAAACGCCAAGGACGAGGATTTCCATCTCGGGATACATCTCGTTGAGTTTTTTCGCGATGGCCTGTACCCCGTCGGCGGCTTGCTTGGGCTGGTCGCTTCCCCAACAAATATTGTTCGTACCGATCATCAGTGAGGCAGCCTTGGGGGCTGTCTTAAGTTGGGGGAGGTGATCAAGGCGCCATAGGACATGGTTGGTCCGGTCGCCGCCGAATCCCAGGTTAAGCGCATTCAGCGGAGCAAAGTGTTTCTTCCAAACCACCGCACCAGGGCCGTCCTTATCGAAGTTGTGCGTGATTGAATCACCCACCATGAGCAGTTCGATTTTTCGGTCCTTTTTGGGGTCGTTGGCGGCTTCGACGGCCGCAATGTTTTCCGCATGCCTAGCAATCCACCACGAAGACAGCCGCACTTGGGCCGAGATCGAGGGATGCGCTTTGTCCGTAAGAGATGAAGGCTTCTGGTCTGCGGAGACGGCAGAAAAAGCGATTGTAACACCAATCGCAAGAGAGGAAATGTGTTTCATACTCAGCGAAATATATCGATCTCACCAGTTGGTGCAAGTATCGTGAATCATGCAAGAAAAAGGGAAGGAGGGGTAGGGGGGCTGAAATCTACAACAGGGAGGATACTAGGTTCCCGCTGGCGAAGAGTGATAACACGAGTGTGAAACGCATCTACTGTCTGTCCCTTTTCTTTCCGTTTTAACTGTTTCCGCTGAAGCATATCCCGTCAGCGTTCACTTACTGCATTTGGTGTGGTAGCGTCCGGCCGTTACAGGCCGCATGGTTCTGAGTCGCGAGGAGAAAAAATGACTTCAATGAAAACAATCCTCACCGCCACCTTTTTTGCACTGGTCACCATGGCTCGAGCAGATGAGGTGCGGCCGAACATATTATGGATAGTGGTCGAGGATGCCTCGCCTCACATTGGGTGTTATGGTGAGAAGACAATTCGAACGCCGAGCCTCGATCGCTTGGCCAGGAAGGGGCTGCGGTTTGAAAAAGCGTTTGTTACCTGTCCGGTCTGCTCGCCCAGTCGGTCGGCGATGTTGACAGGGATGTATCAGACGACTCTCGGCGCGCACAACCACCGAAGCCAATCTGACAATGGCAAGAGCAAGGGGACGGCGGCATTTTTTGACAGTTACAAGCTGCCGGTGAAATCCATCCCTCGTCTGTTCAAGGACGCCGGTTACTGGACGTGCAACTCGGCAACCGGCCGGCCTAATTCCAAGTTCGGTAAGACGGATTACAATTTCATCTGGAACCGCGCAGACTGCGACGACGCGGACTGGAAAGGCCGTGCAAAAGGCCAGCCGTTTTTCGCGCAGGTGCAATTAAGGGGAGGTAAAAATCGCAATACGAAGCACGGGACCGATCCTGCAAAGGTCACGCTGCCGCCGTATTATCCAGACCACCCGGTGCTGCGTAAAGACTGGGCGGCTTACCTAAACTCGTGGGTGCAGACGGACCTCGAGGTGGATGCGATTCTTAAACGACTCGAGGCCGAGGGCTTGGCCGATTCCACCGTGGTATTTTTCTGGACCGACCACGGAGTGAGCCATGCGCGCGGTAAACAGTTTCTTTATGAGGAAGGCATTCGCGTGCCGTTGATTGTCCGCTTTCCTAAAAAGAAAAATGCCGGGGCGGTGCGTGGCGATTTGGTGACGCACATTGACGTCGCCGCCTCCTCGCTGGCGCTTGCCAACATTGACATCCCGAAACATGTGCAGGGAGTGGATTTGTTTGCAAAGGGCTACAAACAGCGCGACATGATTTTCTCAGCCCGCGACCGTTGCGATGAAACGGTGGAAATTCAGCGCTGTGTCCGAACCAAGCGCTACAAATATATCCGTAACTTCCTGCCCCACCTGCCGCATTTGCAGCACAACCGTTACAAGGACAGCAAGGCGATCATCCAGACGCTCCGAGGGCTGCACGCTGACGGAAAATTGAATGAACTTCAGTCGCGCATCCTCACTACGCCCCGTTCCGCTGAGGAATTGTATGACCTAAAAATCGATCCGCACGAAACCCGTAATCTCGCCGCCGATCCCGTGCATGCCGCCAAGCTCCGCGAGTTGCGCGGAGCGTTGTATGAATGGATGGTTTCCAGTCGTGACCTTGGTCTCATCCCCGAGCCCATTCTCGAGGAGATGGGGCATCGCCACGGCAATAAGATTCACGTGTTGAAACATCAAGATAACCAAATGCTACTTCGCGATATTTTGAGTGTCATCGATGCCACGGAATCCAACACCTTAACCAAGGCCTTGAAAAGCAACAGCCCAGCCGTGCGATACTGGGCTGCCACACTGCTGGGTGTTCGCGGCGACAAGGCCCACACAAAGGCGTTGGCGCGCTTGACCAGGGATGCTTCCTCCAGCGTGCGCGTCGCCAGTGCGTTGGCACTGTGTCGCTTGGGCGATGCCAGCCAAGCCAAGTTGTTGGCCGATGAAATTACAAACGAAAACCTCCTCACCGGCATGTATGCCATTCGAGCGCTGGAACTCACTGGCCGCTTGGCCAAGCCTCATGTGGAGGCTGTCAGCGCCGCCCGGCAAGGACCATATGAATTCACCCGCCGCATCGCCACCCGCCTCACTGGTACTTTATCCGATTAAAATATAAAGCAGACTGCTCCACTTTGGCTTTTATTTCTGTGAAGACGATTTGCTGACGGGAACCGGTCTAACTTATTTCCCAGCCCTTGCGAACGGCTTCTCTGATGTACTGTTGAGCGGTATCGTTGCCTACTGCTTTCAGGTTCTTGGAGTCCCATTGGAATCCACCACCTGCTCGATAGGCTACATTGCCGAGCAACACCGTTTCTGTGAGTGGGCCCGAGTAGTCGAAATTACATGTTGCTGCCCCCCCCCCTTTGCACGCTACGATCCACTCCTTGTGAAATCCAGGCGAATCGGGAATCGATTGTTCGGGTGCTCTTAAGTTCGAAAACTTTTCTTCGGGGTATAGTTTGTGGCTTCCGAATCCGCACACCAGGATACCTTCTGTACCTACAAAGATATTGTTGGCGCCCTTGAGCGAGAGATTCCTATCCTTCAGAATCTGCGGGCCGCCTCTAGAGTGATACCAATGTAGTGTGACGTCTCCGCGGTCGCCTTTGGCCGGGTACTGGAAACTGGTGATCATCGACTTTGGCGTGGTCTGCGGATGTACCTCGGGACCGCTTCCTTCGACGCGCGTCGGATAGTCCAGATTTAGAGACCAGAAGGGGATATCAAGGGTGTGGCATCCCCAGTTGCCTGTTTCGCCGGTACCGAAATCCCACCAGAACCGCCAGTTGTAAGGGCAATAGGCTTTGTTGTAGTCACGTTCTGGGGCCGGCCCCAACCAGACGTCCCAGTTGAGATGCGAAGGCACCTTCTGTTTGTCCTTGGGTATACCTGGCATTCCTCGATTACCACCAACCCAGCTGTGGACTTCCGTCACTTTACCGATTACCCCAGCGCGGATCAGTTCGACGACCCGGTGGACATTGCCGATCGTGTGCCTTTGCACACCCAACTGGGTCGCCAGATTGTTCCTGGCAGCCAGTTCAGTCATTTTCCGAACTTGCCACACATTGTGTGCCATCGGTTTTTCGCAATAGAGATGCTTTCCAAGCGACATCGCAACCATTGACGGATTAAAATGCGTATGGTCCGGAGTGCTGACAACGACGGCATCAATATTCTTTTCCATTTTGTCGAACATGACACGATAGTCGCTAAACTTCGCCGCTTTGGGGAATTGACCGAAGCTCTTAGCGCCTCGTTTTTCGTCGACGTCACACAGGGCGACGATATTTTGGCTGGAGACTCCCCGCAAATTCGATCCCCCCTGTCCTCCGATGCCAATCAACGCGACATTCAATTTCTCATTTGGCGAGTCAACCGCTCGAGAGATTGTTTTACCTGTCAGGCAGATCCCAGCGCTCGCGGCGATCATTTTCATCGCATCACGGCGGTTGATTGTGCGTTTCATGAAATCGGCTTTATGCATAAGAGTATAGCGATGTGCCTTCATAATATAATCTGGTTAAAACATGAGTTTTCCGTCATCAACAGTCAAACCCCAATGGGCAGGGTAATCTCTAATTTTATCGGGTTGGATGGGATGCCGAACTGTGAGCCAAGTGCTCGTGATCCATCATGTCGCCGTGCGAATCCCAGTTGCCGGAGGAACCGGTGTGAATCAATTCAATAAACCTAACCCCGCGTTCGGCCAAGCGCCGCGCTGCGATTGTTGTGAGTAGGAGGTTTTTCATTTG
>JASLKI010000346.1 GCA_030747575.1 Verrucomicrobiota bacterium
ACGCCGACGCACTCGAGTTGCTGCAGCAAAAGAAAAACCTGCGTTTGGCCAGGCTGCTGCTCAACCCGGCCAACGTCGTGCCGTGGGATATCCGCTCGGTCGGCGCTGAGTCGTTCCTCGTGCAGGAGCGCGACCTCCGGCAGACCACCGCCGCCGATCTCGAAATCGTCACCGAGCGTCACCCAAGCGAGGACGAACTGAAGGCCATGCTTTTCGGCTGGCGCGCCGTCAAGCACGTCAAGTCCAACGCCATCGTTTACGCCGCCAAGGATCGCACCCTTGGCGTCGGTGCCGGCCAAATGAGCCGGGTGGACTCCAGCCGCATCGCCGTTTGGAAGGCAGGCGAAGCCGGGCTCGACCTCAGCGGGAGCGCCGTTTGCAGCGATGCATTTTTCCCGTTTGCCGATGGTCTCATCGCCGCCGCAGAGGCCGGCGCGACCGCGGCTATACAACCGGGCGGCTCCAAGCGGGACAACGAAGTCATCGCCGCCGCGAACGAGCGCGGCATGGCCATGGCCTTCACCGGCGGCCGGCATTTCAAGCATTGAGCGCCTGGCCAAGCGGAGGTTTTGTTGGCTGAACCGCCCGGCGGCGATTAACTTGGCCCGGTCGTGCTGACACACAAACCATGGAATCCCGAGTCACTGCTCTGGCTTGGTTGCACCTTCATGCTGGCCTTGGCCCCGGGCGCAGCCATCGCCGGCCTGTTCGAGGACGGCTCCGTTGCGCAGATGGCGGCCAATATCACCGTGCTGCCGGTCGCCATTCTCGTCGCCGTCGCCGTTTGGTTTCAGGTCAACCGCCGCTTATACCAGTCACCGATAAGCTTGGCCGCTGCCTTCGGCTTCAACCGCAAAAACACAGGCCGCTGTCTGCTGCTCGGCTTGGCGACTGGTCTGGGGTTGGTACTCATCGCCATGGCGCTTGCCTTGATGAGCAGCGTGCTGATCCAGGCTTTCGGCGATCAGGTTGAGCCGCAGAAACTGGTTAAACTCATCGCAGAAGAATCCGCCAAGAAGGAGAACATCCCGACGCTGATCTTTTTCGTGGTGATGGCTGTGGTCGTCGCGCCGGTTGCGGAGGAAATTCTCTTTCGCGGCATCCTTTACCCGGCAATCAAGCAAATTGGTTATCCGCGCGTGGCCGCGATCGGCACGGCGCTGTTGTTTGCACTGTTTCACGTCAACCTGCTGACTTTCGCGTCGCTGACGGTTGTAGCGTTGGGGCTAATTGCGCTGTACGAATTCACGGATAACCTACTCGCCCCAATCACTGCCCACGCCGTTTTCAACGCCTCCAATTTGATCATGCTGTTTTGGCAATGAGCAACGCCACTCCCAACCCCGGCCCGGACGAGCTCGAGTTGATCTCACGGGTCAAGGCCAAGTTGCCGGTTGGCGACTCGGTGGTCGTCGGCGCGGGCGACGATTGCGCCGTGATTGACGCCGGCGTGTCTGGCCAGTGGCAACTCCACAAGACTGACGCCGTGGTCGAGGGCATTCATTTTAAGAAAGACGCTGATCCGCAGCAGGTTGGCCATAAGGCCCTTGGCCGTGCGCTGAGCGACATTGCCGCGATGGCCGGCACGCCGCGCTGGGCCACAGTCACGCTAGGGTTGCCGGACGACTTCGACGCCGAAACGGTCGAGTCGATTTACGACGGCATGACCGCCTTGGCCAAGCGGCACGGTGTGTCGCTGGTCGGCGGCGAGACGGTGGCCAACCCGGAGCGACTCTTCATCGGCGTGTCGCTCGTCGGCGAGATCGCGCGCGACAAATGCATCCTCCGCAGCGGCGCAAGCGTCGGCGACGGCGTATGGGTGACCGGCGAACTGGGCGGCTCAATTGCCGGACATCATCTCGAGTTCACGCCTCGCCTCGCCGAGGCTCGCTGGCTGGCAGCTCACCATCAGCCAAGTGCGATGATCGATCTGAGCGACGGCTTGGCCGGCGACCTCGGCCACTTGCTCGCCGAGGCCAACGTCGGGGCCGAGTTGCTCGAGAGCGCCCTGCCGATCCGCCGCGAGGCACGGCTGCGCGCCCGCGAGTCGGAAGCAGCCAAGCCGCCGCTGCTCGCCGCGCTGACCGATGGCGAGGATTACGAGCTGTGTTTCACGCTTGGCCAAGGTCGGGCCGTCACGTTGCTGGACCAGTTCAAACAGGAATTCCCTGGCACACCGCTCAGTTGCGTTGGTAAAATCGTCGACCGACCGGGGCTAAAGATTCGCAAAAAGTCAGGCATGATGGAGATCGCCACTCGTGGATACGTTCATTTCCAATAACCCGGAGGAAACCTTCGAGTTGGGCCAACGCTGGGCGGCAGAGCTGAGGCCGGGCTGGATCGTCGGCCTCATCGGCGAGCTCGGCACCGGCAAGACGCAGCTCGTCAAGGGCCTCGCCGCCGGGCTGGGCATCCCGGGGACCGTCACCTCGCCGACGTTCGCGCTGCTGCAGGAGCACGACGACGGCACGCTGCCGCTGGCGCACATCGACCTGTACCGGCTCGAGAGCCAGCAGGAGATCGTCGGCGCGGGACTCGAGCATTATCTCACGACACCGGACGGCGTCACCGCCGCCGAGTGGTTTGAGCGCTGGCTCGGTAGCGACTGGCAGCCCGGCCAACCACTGCCTGAGTCGGCCAAGCCGGCCGATGGCCAAGTGCTGCGGCTCGTGCATTTGGCAGACGAAGGCGAAAC